>JAFYNS010000074.1 GCA_017556505.1 Bacillota bacterium
ATGCCATCAAAGCTCAGTTTGGTTCCATCTCATTGACCGGCCTGGGATTGGATTTCAGACCTTATGCAGTCATTTCTCTGGGTGTTCTACTCAGCTACCTCTGGGAAACTCAGAAGAAGTCCTTAAAGCACATTACACACCTGAACTACTACGAAATCGGCGGTCATATGACCCTGGACAAGGCAACCCTCAGAAACCTGGAAATTACGGAAACCCTTTATGACCGTAAAATACAGGGATCTCTCCTGGGCGTTCTGGACAAGACCCATACAGCCATGGGCAGCCGTAAAATGAAGCAGTGGCTGAGAGAGCCGCTGAATCACGTGGAAGAAATCAATCAGCGTCTTGATGGGGTGGAAGCACTCTATAACAACCCGCTGATCCGAAACAATCTGAAGGAAGCTCTAAAAGAAATCTACGACTTTGAACGTCTGACCGGCCGAATTGCCTGCGGCAATGCAAACGGCAAGGATCTGATTGCGCTGAAGAACTCCATTATGGTTCTGCCGGAAATCAAAGACGGCCTTTCGGAAGTGTCCGATGCGGAGATTTTGCGGGGAATGAATGCGGAAATCGACCCTCTCACCGAAGTTTACGAGCTGATTGAAGCAGCAATCGTCGACGATCCACCGTTCCAGATTCGGGAAGGCAGCCTGATCAAACCGGGCTACAGTGAAGAGCTGGACAACCTGAAATTTTCCATTAAAGACGGCAAGCACTGGATTGCAAACCTGGAAAACAGTGAACGTGAGAGAACAGGAATCCGTAATCTGAAGGTGGGTTACAACCGTGTCTTCGGATATTATCTGGAAGTGACCAAGTCCTTCTACGACATGATTCCGGACAACTATATCCGCAAACAGACCCTGGCCAATGCTGAACGATTCATTACACCGGAACTGAAGGAAATGGAAAGTCTGGTTCTCAACGCGGAAACCAAGATCAATCAGATGGAATATGACCTGTTCTGTTCTGTCCGAGATAAAATTGAAGAATACATCGTTCCGATTCAGAAGACATCAGCGGCGGTGGCTTCACTGGACGTTCTCTGCTCCTTTGCGGAGGTCAGCGACCGTCTTGGCTACGTGAAGCCGGTTATCGATGATTCTCTGGAACTGGAAATCTGTAAGGGCCGCCATCCTGTTATCGAACAGACCATTGCAGACGGACTCTTTGTTTCCAACGATGTTTATATGAATAGTGACGACACCAGCATGCTGCTGATTACCGGTCCGAACATGGCCGGTAAATCCACCTACATGCGTCAGACGGCTCTGATTGTTCTGATGGCACAGGCAGGCTGTTTCGTGCCTTGTGAAAGGGCGCGGATTGGTGTATGCGACAGAATCTTTACTCGAATCGGTGCTTCCGATAATCTGGCACAGGGCCAGTCCACATTCTTTGTGGAAATGAGTGAGCTTTCCTATATCTTAAGCTCCGCCCGCGAACGAAGCCTGGTTATTCTGGATGAAATCGGCCGCGGTACCAGCACCTATGACGGGTTAAGTATTGCCTGGGCCGCAGTGGAGTACCTGTGTAATGCATCCACACACATCCGTACGCTGTTCGCGACCCATTACCATGAAATGACGGTTCTGGAAGATCAGATTCACGGCGTGAAAAACCTGAACGTGGATGTTGCAGAAGAAAACGGAAACATTGTTTTCCTTCATAAGATTATCGAAGGCTCTGCAAGCCGAAGCTATGGTATTCATGTAGCGAAGCTGGCAGGAGTACCTGCATCTCTTCTGGAAAGAGCACAGGACAAGCTTTCCGAGCTGGAAAGCGGTGCACCATCTGCCGCTCCGGCACCTGCAAAATCCCCTGAGCCTGAGGTTTCCAGACCTGCGAAACCGGCCCGCCCTGCAAAACCTGCAGTAGAAGGGCAGATTTCACTCTTTGACTTTGCACCGGTCAGTGTGGTGGAAAGACTTCGTGAAATCGATTTAATGGAAATTACGCCATCCATGGCATTCAAAATTTTAGAAGAATTAAAGGAATCATTAGATGATTAAAGTACTGGAAAAACACATTGCGGATAAAATTGCTGCCGGTGAGGTGGTAGACCGTCCCGTTTCCATCGTGAAAGAACTGGTGGAAAATGCGGTGGACGCCGGTGCCACTTCTATTGTGGTAGAAATGAAAAACGGCGGTAAATCCTACCTTCGTGTAACCGACGACGGCTGCGGCATTCCTTCTGATCAGGTTGAAACAGCCTTTCTTCGTCATGCCACCAGCAAAATCTCCAATGTAAAGGATCTGGATGCCATCGGCACTCTGGGTTTCCGCGGTGAGGCACTGGCTTCCATCGGTGCAGTAAGCCGAACGGAAATTCTGACTAAAACCCGGGACTCCAAGACCGGTACCCGTGTGCTGTTTCATGGAGGAGAAGTTCTGACTCACGAACAAACTGGCTGTCCAGACGGTACCACTTTAATCGTTACCGACTTATTTTACAATACACCGGCACGTCTGAAATTCCTGAAGAGCGATTCTGCCGAAAGCGGTATGATTATCGATTTTCTCTCCCAGATGGCGCTGGCATATAAGGATATCAAGTTCCGTCTTATTAACAACGGAAATGTTCTGTTCGCTACAAACGGCGACGGTAACCGTTTCAATACCATTGTAAGGGTTTATAAAAATGTAGATCCGAAAAACCTGACCGCTGTAAACTACGAAGAAGGCAAGCTGAAGCTGGAAGGCTACATTTCCACACCGGCTCAGAGCAAGAACAGCCGAAGCAGCCAGATTTTTTTCGTAAATGGCCGTGTAGTCCACAGTAAGGTCATGGAAAAAGGACTGATGGAAGGCTACCGCGAAAGAATTTTTGAGGGACGCCATCCTGTAGCATATCTCTTCCTGGAAACAGATCCGGCTGACCTGGATGTAAACATTCATCCAAATAAAAGAGAAGTCCGCTTCGATAAAGAAGCCGATATTATCGACTTTATGACCCGGGCAATCCGCAGCTGTCTGAATACAGAAGCGGCAATGGTAAGCGGAACCAGCCTGTTTAAAGAAAATACTGCGGATTATAAAGAAGAAGCGAAAAAAGAAAAACAGGTTGACATAAAATCATTCCTGTCCACCAAGGTAAAAGAAGATACTTTCGAGTATAAGACGCCGGAAAGACCGGATCCTGCACCGGTACCGAAAGCTGAACAGGTAAAACCTGCTTCACCAATCCGTCCGATTACACCAATCACACCGATTGTACCCGTTAAACCAGCCGCACCTGTTGCTGAAAAAAGTACCGCAGAAATTCCTGTGGCAGCGCCTGCAGACTACAAACCGCAGACAACGATTGTCAAGCGTCCGGAACCTGCTGAACCGAAACTGACTGTAAAACCGGCAGTTCAGAAGCCTTTTGATTTCGATGAGCTTATGATTACCGGCAGCATTTTCAATACATATATTACCGCCGTTTCCGGCGATACCTTCTATCTTATCGACCAGCACGCTGCTCATGAGCGTGTTTTCTACGAAAAGCTGGTAAAGGAATACGAAGAAGAAGAGAAAACCCGTCAGCCAATCATGATCCCGTTGATTATCAATGTGGATTTGAAAACCGATGAAGACAAGTTCAGCTGGCTGACAGCTCTGACAAAAATGGGTTACACCATCGGGGAATTCGGTCAGGGATCCTATCGAATCAGCGAAATTCCAACCTTCATGACATTGGAGGAAGCTGAAGATTTTGCGGGTGACTTCATCGAACAGATCAGCGATTCCACCAATCTGCGGAACACAGTCATCATCGAAAAACTGATTATGAAGTCCTGCAAGGCAGCCGTTAAGGGCGGAGACAGCCTGTCACTGACAGAACTTCAGGCACTTATAAATGATTTGAAGAACTGCGTCAATCCGTTCAGCTGTCCTCACGGCCGGCCAACCTTTGTGAAACTGACAAAATACGAAATTGAACGTTTATTCAAACGTATTCAGAATTAAGGAGAACTCCATGCAAAAGCGTGAAATCATCGTCGTAGCCGGACCTACGGCCGTTGGAAAAACAAAATACGCCATCGAAGCAGCTCTGGCCATGAACGGCGAGGTGGTTTCCTGCGACTCCATGCAGCTCTATAAATACATGGACATCGGCAGTGCCAAGCCCACTGCCGAAGAACAGGCGCAGGTGAAGCACTATCTGGTGGATCAGATTGATCCCGCGGAAGCCTTCAGTGTGGCAGAATATCAGACCCTGGCAAAATCCGCAATTGAAGAGATTTTCGCCAAAGGAAAAACGCCTGTCATCGCCGGAGGTACCGGGCTTTATCTCAACTCCTTATTATATGAGATGGACTTCGGCGCAGCACCGCAGGACTCCGAACTTCGCAGACAGCTGGAACAGGAAGCAGAAGAATACGGTTCTGAATTCATTCATAATAAACTGAAAGAAGCAGACCCGGTTGCGGCTCAGCGAATTCACCCAAACAATGTAAAAAAGGTAGTCCGTGCCCTGGAAGGCGCACTCAGCGGCAATCCAATTGCAGACTTCAGCAATGTACAGACCCGCTGCAGTGATTACGATGCAGTCCTCATTGGGCTGACCCGTGACAGGGAAGAACTTTACGGCAGAATCAATCTGCGAGTGGATATTCTGGTGGAGCAGGGACTCTTTGAAGAAGTACGCGGTCTTCTGGACAGAGGACTGACAGAGTCTGATATTTCCATGAAAGGCATCGGATACAAGGAAATCATCGGCTTTTATAATGGCCAGTACACCAGGGAAGAAGCCATTGACCTGATTAAGAAGAATACACGCCACCTGGCCAAGCGTCAGCTGACCTGGTTCCGCCGCTATGAAGATATGCACTGGATTGATATCAGCAAGTTTGATTCCGATGAAGAAGCAATCAAGGATATGATTACATGGCTGAAAAACAGATAAAAATTCACAATAAGAGTGACAGACCGGACAATATCATAGAAAAAGAAAACGACATCTACTTCGAATGCGAAGAACTGGAACGACAGCTGCCAAAGTATCTTCGGGGATATTTTGCTTATTTAAAGGGCAATGTACTTCCTCAGAGCAGACTGGCGTATCTTCACGATGTGAAGTTTTTCTTCCAGTATCTGATTAAGGAAACAGACCTTACACAGGCAGAAACCACCAGTCAGATTACACTGCAGGAGCTCAATACAGTACAGGCAATCGACGTAAACATGTTTATTGACTACTGCCGCAAATACACAGTAGAGACTGATAAAAACATCTACGTTTACGAAAATACAAACAAAACCCTGGCCCGCAAGAAATCATCCGTGTCTGTACTGTTCAAACAACTTTACCGTGACGGTCTGCTGGATAAGAATATCACAGATGGTTTTGACCCGATTCGTGTTCCGAAGCCGGGTGAGCGTGAAATCAAGGCTTTGCAGGATGATGAAGTGATGATTATGCTGGACGCTGTGACAAACGGAACCGGCCTGACCAGGCACGAACATTCCTACTGGGAAAAAACCAAACTCCGTGATAAGGCGATCCTTATCACATTCCTTACATACGGTCTCCGACTCTCCGAACTGCAGCAGCTCAATGTATCCAGTTTCAACTGGAACAGGGGAGAGTTCAAGATATACAGAAAAAGGGGAAAGGAGGCCCTTATGCCCCTGAACCAGTCCGTGACCATGGTTATCAGAGACTATATTGAACTGGAACGTCCTGCAGATGACCGCATCGCAGGCGGACATCAGGACGCACTGTTCCTGTCACTGCAGGGACGGCGAATGACAGAACGTCAGATTCGCGAACTGGTAAAAAAATACACTTCCATTGCAATGGAAACCACACGAAAAGCCGGATACAGCCCGCATAAACTCAGGGCAACGGCAGCCACAAGCCTGATTGGCAGAGGCAACTCCATTTTCGATGTCCAGGCACTGCTGGATCATGAACAGGTAACAACCACACAGCTTTATGCACGGCATAAGATGAACGTGAAGAGAGACCTGGTAAAAGACATGGAATGGGAAATTGAACGAAAGGATAACACATAAAATGAACCACACTTACCAATACTTAAAAGAAGAATTTGACATCGACGAAAAGGTGCTGAAACTGGTTGCGGAAGCTGAAGAAGAAGTCCGCGGCGAGTTCGAAAAACTGGACGATATTATGGCATACAACCAGTACAAGGTTCTGAAGGCATTTCAGAAGAACAGAATCCGTGAAATGCACTTCGGCTGGAAAACCGGTTACGGTTACGACGATGCAGGCCGTGATGCACTGGGACAGACTTTCGCAGATGTTTTCCATACAGATGCTGCTCTGGTAAGAACCACTTTTGTTAACGGTACCCACGCACTGGCGACAACTTTACTGGGTATCCTGAGACCTGGAGACGAGCTGATTTACGCTACCGGCGAACCATACGACACTCTGCAGACCGTTATCGGCCTGACTAACTACGAAAAGGGAAATGGTTCCCTGCGAGACTATGGCATTACCTTCAAGCAGGTTAACCTGCTGCCGGACGGTTCCATCGACATTGAAGGCGTGAAGGCTGCCATTACCGACAAAACACGTATGATTACTGCACAGCGTGCCACCGGTTACTCCTGGAGAAAGGCAATCTCCATCGATGAAATCGAAAAGCTGATGAAGGCCATCAATGAAGTAAATCCTGACATCATCAAGATGGTAGACAACTCCTACGGCGAATTCCTGGATACCAGAGAACCTTCTGACGTCGGTGCAGATGTTATGGCTGCATCCCTGATTAAAAATCCGGGCGGCGGTCTGGCGCTCTCCGGTGCTTATATTGCAGGCCGTCAGGATCTGATTGACAAAATCCAGTACCGTATGACCTGTCCTGGTATCGGTGACGAATGCGGTCTCATGTACGGTCAGACCCGTACTCTGTTCCAGGGCTTCTTCCTGGGTCCAAAGGCTGCAAACGGTGCTCTGAAGGGTGCAGTGCTGTGCGGCAAAGCATTCGAAAAGCTGGGCTTTGAAGTATCTCCTAAGGCTGGCGATGTACGTTCCGATATCGTACAGGCAGTTAAGTGCGGTGATCCGCAGAAGCTGATTGCTTTCTGTGAAGGCATTCAGGCAGCTGCGCCGATCGACAGCTTCGTTTCTCCGGTTCCTGGTGACATGCCTGGTTATGAAGATAAGGTAATTATGGCTGCAGGTGCATTCGTACAGGGTTCCACCATCGAACTGTCTGCCGACGCTCCAATGCGTGACCCATACATCGCATACTTCCAGGGCGGTCTGACTTACGAACACTCCAAGTTCGGTGTCATCAAGGCAATCGACACCATGGTAAAAAAGGGTCTGGTTACCATCGAATAGGGAAATAAAAAATGGGGACAGGGATTGAGAATATAAAAAAGCATAAGAGAGAAAACCGGCTGCGGCTGGTAATTTCCATTCTGAAGCTGGTGCTTCTGGCCGCTATTGTGGCCGGAATTCCGCTGTACATCTGGCTGGTGCATGGAGACTGGCTCCATCGGTTCGAAGATGTTCAGGAGGTTATCGCATTTCTGGAACGTTATGAAACAGAATCAATTCCGATTTATCTGGGATTTCAGGTTCTGCAGATTGTCATCAGCGTTCTTCCAGGGCAGGTATTTCAGATTGCCGCCGGGTACATGTATCCGTTCTGGCTGGCCTTATTACTGGCCCTGACCGGAGCTGTCATTGGATCCACGATAACCTTCGGTCTGGCAAAACTTCTGGGCCAGGACTTTCTCCGCCTTTTTTTCGGAGAAGAGAAGATTTTATACTATATCGAGCGGCTCAATTCCCGTCGGGCATACACAATCGTATTCCTTCTGTATCTGATTCCTGGCATCCCAAAGGATGTAGTCAGCTATGCAGCCGGTGCTTCGGAAATGCATTTTAAACCCTTCCTTATATTATCTGCCGTGGGACGTCTCCCCGGCATGTGCGGAAGCCTGCTGATGGGGAATCTGCTGGAAGGTGAAAACTATGTAGGCCTTGGAATTACAGCTGCAGTTGCTTTCCTGGCCTTTCTGTTCTGCATTATTTTCCGTCAAAGAATCAGCATATGGCTTGACCGGATTTATGAACAGATCCGGAATTAAATCAAACAAATAACCCCTTGGGAATATAACAATCCCAAGGGGTTTTATTATGTCCAAAATTAAAATTTTGCTGGAGAATCAACCTTTGCATCCATAATAATACCAGCGATAATAATCACAAAACCAATGCACACCATTAAACTTGGATATTCATGAAGGAACAGAGCAACCCATACTGGTCCCAGAATCAGCTCCCAGAGAGCGATGACAGAGGCTTTCTGCGGGGAAGTACGGCTAACACCGGTATTATAAAAGGCATAACCTAACCCCATCTGCACCACGCCGAGAATCAGCATGATAAACCATTCCTGACTTGTAAAACACAGTGTATCAGACAAATCCGGAGGCAGGAATGTAAACACGAAAAATGCAACAAACAGATTGGATATGGCGGTCAAACCCAGCGGATTTTCACTGCCGCACTTCTTAACCCCAACTGTCATAAAAGCAAAGCTAATACTTTCGGTAAGTGCAATCAGATTACCTGTCATGGAAGTACCGTCGAGACCGGAAAGCATGAATACAATAACACCGGCAGAAATCATAAGAACCGGCATGAGACGCTTTTTGTCAAGCTTACGTGTAGAAACCGCAGTTACAAGGAACAGCCAGATGATACTTGCATACTGCATGCCGATAGCAATCGGAGCAGATGTTTTGCGGAGCGCAAGGACAATGCTGACAGTCAGCCCGCAGTATGCAATCAGATAAACAACCAGCCATAGATTCCATTTAATCTTTTTCGGTCTAAGAAAGGGAAGGAGAACAATACCTGCTATTAAAGAACGGAGGCCGCAGGTCATAAAGGCATCGACCTCAATAAACTTAATTAAAGGAGAGTTTAAACTCCAGAAAAAAGCTCCGAGGAATACCAACATTCCGCCGGAAAGTCTAATATTTTTCATAAATAATACCTCGAATCATTGAAAATCCAACAATTATTTATTATACTAATACGAACAACGTATGTCAACAGAACACTTTTGCGAACAAATGTTTATTTTGTTCTTGACAGCGAACATTTATTCTGCTATATTATAGAAAAGAACAAATGTTTCGAAAGGGGCGTGAACCTGATGACAAGAAGATACAGAGTAACTAACAGATTTCGTTTTACTGTATTTGTAACAATTATGATTATTCTTATTACAACCTTAGTAAACTTCGCATTGGGTTTAAACACCGCTGAAAGTTTAACTTATGTGGAATATATGGATCTTGAAATCATGTCCGGTGATACATTATGGTCCATAGCTGAAACTTATATGTCAGATTCTGATGATATTCGAGTTGCTGTATACGAATTATGTAAGATTAATGACATTTCTGCAGATCAGCTCCAGGCTGGCATGACCATTCAGGTTCCGGTTGCAGCGTAATCTCTGATTTACTGTGAAAAACAGCCTTATAAGAGGTACAGGAAAAAACAGCCTTTTTTAGAAGTTTTTTCTAAGGTATAAATCCTTGACCTGCAGTAAAAAAATCGCTTAAAACGGAAAATAGAGCCTCGGTTTTTCAGAACATTTTCGATAGAAATTATATACGGGTATTCAATAAGGTATTAGACAGATCCGATGTAATTAGATGTCAGCATCGGTATAACTCGAAATAATACGATCCATATTATATTGAAGGAATTAAATATCCTCAAATGTATATGCCTATAAGAAGACGGTCCGGCGCGCCAAAAGCGCTGCGGGCTGTCTTTACTGTTTTATCGGTATTAACTAGTCCCAAAATTGTGATTTTAGGAATAGTTATATCTAAGTAAAAAAGCCCCTTTTCGGGCTGATTTACCTTCGTCCTCCTGGCTGATTAAACAGTAATCCGAATATACCAAGGAACACGATTCCTCCAATCATACTTATTAATCCGCCAAGCTTTCCAAATACTGCATCAATTATGCTTAAATTAAATAATGTTATTCCGTAAACTGAAACACCAATTCCGCATGTAACAAAAATTACAGCCAGGATAAACTTACTCAATTTAACATCATCATTTATAAACTTAAGTTTCTGAGGTTCGGTAAATAATATTTCTGCATCCTCC
>JAFYNS010000075.1 GCA_017556505.1 Bacillota bacterium
GTCCCTTATCCAGTTTCATACGTCATACCGTCCTTTCTTTATCTACATTCAGATTTTATTCTAATTTACTTAGATAATCTATGTACATTTCTTAGTTGTATTATACATAGATTATCTATGCAAGTCAACTGAATCTTTATAATTTCCATGTGGCTTGAAAATGCCATCATCTCAAATAAAGCATTTTTAAAATTTGGGATGCATACTTTTCGGTTAAATCATTATGCTTCACATTTTGTCCTAATATCTTCTTTTATTACATGTCGAAAACACACGAAAATAGTCGATAAAAGCGGTAAAAAAGAATTTTGCTCTTGCTATTATGGCCATTTCTTTTTTCTAATCTGTTTCACCCCATCCCATTTTTCAAAAAACTGATTTCTGAGGTGGATTGAATATCAAAGAACCTTAAATCTGCCGGTAATTATACGAATTCTTATAACTACTCTTGTATAAAAAAAGAAAAAGGGCAGATCCCTGCCCTTTCATCTCGTTGATAAGTATGTAAATTATCTATCCAGTGTGCCTTCCTTGCGCGCCATCATCAGTTCTTTTGCTTCTTTTCCGGTCAGATGTTCAATGTCGATGGCATATACCCATGCTCCGGTGCAGGCATCGGTTTTAGCGTGACGCACATGTTCCGGAATCATGGAAGACATGGAGTCTACCAGGGCACGGAAGCCCTGGATCTTTTCTTCGCCATCCAGCTTGCGTACGCGGCCCATAGCGATAACGCTGCGGTACAGAGTGGAGTACTTTTCACCTTCCACTTCATTGTAGTCAATCACGGTAAAGCTGCACTTTGGACCGCCGATTGCCTGGTCTATTTCCAGACAGTCTGTCTTGTAGCCACGGCGTGCAGAGTGGAAGTAAATCTTTCCATCCTTATATGCGTAGTTCATCGGTACGCCGTAAGGGAAATCATCGTCCCCCATTACGCACAGCGTGCCTACATTGTTGCGAACCAGTACCTCTTCCGTCACTTCCGGTACCAGCAGCTGTGCCGCTCTGAACATTCTTCTGATCATTTCCTTTTTCCTCCTAATCTAACTCAAAGGCCCCAGTATACAGCTGATAGTAACGGCCTTTCTCTTCCATTAAGTGTTCATGGTCGCCTCGTTCGATGATGCGTCCCTGATCCATTACCATAATAACATCTGAATTCTGAATTGTCGACAGTCTGTGTGCAATGACGAAGACGGTTCTTCCATGCATCAGATTGTCCATGCCGCGCTGTACGATGGCTTCTGTACGGGTATCGATAGAAGATGTAGCCTCATCCAGAATCATGACCGGCGGATCTGCCACCGCCGCACGGGCAATGGAAATCAGCTGACGCTGTCCCTGAGACAGGCCGCTGCCGTCACCTTCCAGCACCGTATCATAACCGTCCGGCAGCATACGGATGAAACCGTCCGCATTGGCAAGTTTTGCCGCGGCGATACACTCTTCATCGGTGGCATCCAGCTTACCGTAACGGATATTTTCCATGACGGTACCGGTGAACAGGTTTACGTCCTGCAGAACGATACCCAGGGAATTTCGCAGATCCGCTTTACGGATGTTGTTGATGTTGATGCCGTCGTAGCGGATTTTACCGTCGTCGATGTCGTAGAACCGGTTAATCAGGTTGGTAATGGTGGTTTTTCCGGCTCCCGTAGCGCCCACCAGGGCAACTTTCTGGCCGGGCTCTGCATACAGAGTAATGTCGTGGAGCACTTCCTTTTCTTCGGTGTAGCCGAAGTCCACCTGATACATGGTAATCCGGCCTTCCATGGGCACCAGTTCAAAACCTTCCGCCGCGTTCACATCGCGGTTTTCGTGGTTCTGGCGAACGGTAACGCCGTTTGGCACCTTCCATGCCCAGTGACCGGTACGCTGCGGACATTCGGTCATTTCACCGCCCTCGTCCACACAGACATTTACCAGGGTCACGCTTCCGTGGTCTTCTTCCGGCTTTTCATCCAGCAGCTTGAAAATACGTGCTGCCCCGGCCATGGCCATGACAACTGCATTCAGCTGGTTGGAAATCTGTGTAATCGGGTTCACAAAGTTACGTGACAGCGTCAGGAAGGAAGCGATAGTACCCAGTGTCAGCACCGGTTCCCCGCCGATGGACAGGTTTGCAACCCCTGTGATACCCATGACACCGCCGATTACTGCCACTGCTACGTAGAGCACATAACCCAGATTTCCCATAATCGGCATCAGGATGTTGGCCATGGTGTTGGCGCTTGTGGATGCTTCGCACAGCTGCCGGTTTTTCTCATCAAAATCTTTTTTCGCGGCCTCTTCGTGGCAGAATACTTTCACCACTTTCTGACCGTTGATCATTTCTTCAATATAGCCGTTCAGCTCGCCCAGGTTCTTCTGCTGCTTCATGAAGAAGCCGCCGCTCTTTCCGGCGATTTTGCCGGCAAGTATCACCATGAGCACTGCGAAGCCTACCACAACCAGAGTCAGCCAGACTGACAGGTGGAGCATGGAGCAGAGCACTGCAATCATGGAGACGATGGAACTGAACAGGTTTGGCAGAGACTGCGCCAGCATCTGACGCAGAGTATCTGCATCGTTGGTACAATGGCTCATCACTTCGCCATGGGTCCGTGTATCGAAATAGCGAACCGGCAGGTTCTGCATATGAGCAAACATCTCATCACGGATATCTTTTAAAGTACTCTGAGCTACCACCGCCATGGTGATAGTGGAGAAGAAGTTTGCGAAAATCCCTGCTCCGAAAATGATGCATACATTTCCGATGGCCTTCAGAAGCCCGTTAAACTGCGGGTTTGCCTGTGTCAGCATTGGGAGAATATGATCGTCAATCAGGCTCTGGATAAACAGAGAAGATGCCACACTGGCAACTGCACTGACCAGAATGCAGATCATCACAAACAGAAGACGGAACTTGTAATCCCCCAGGTAGGTGAGCAGTCTTTTGATGGTTCCTTTTTCAATTTTCATGCCGGGAGGCGGTGCCATACCGCGGCGTCCTCCCGGACCGTGTCCCGGGCCTCTCATTGGTTCTGCCATTATACGGCACCTCCTTCCCCTAAAGTCGCTTTATTCTGGGACTCATAAACTTCCCGGTAAATATCGCTGGTTTCCAGCAGTTCTTCGTGGGTTCCCACTGCGGCAATCCGGCCGTCATCCAGAACCACAATCTTATCCGCATCCTGAACGGAAGCCACGCGCTGTGCGATAATGATTTTGGTGGTATCCGGAATTTCCTCTGCAAAAGCCTTCCGGATCATGGCATCGGTCTTCATGTCCACCGCACTGGTGGAGTCGTCCAGAATGAGGATCTTCGGCTTGGCAATCAGTGCACGGGCGATACATAGTCTCTGTCTCTGACCTCCGGATACATTGGTACCGCCCTGTTCGATGTGGCTGTCATACCCATCCGGCATCTGGCTGATAAACTCATCGGCACAGGCCAGGCGGCACACCCGCTGAATTTCTTCATCGGTGGCATCTGCAGCACCCCAGCGCAGGTTTTCCTTAATGGTTCCGGAGAAGAGCACATTCTTCTGCAGCACCATGGCTACCTGCTTGCGCAGCACTTCCAGATCGTAATGGCGGACATCCACTCCGCCTACCTTCACACTTCCGGAAGTCACATCGTAAAGACGCGGAATCATCTGCACCAGAGTGGACTTGGAGGAACCAGTGCCCCCCAGAATACCCACGGTTTCACCGGATGCAATGTGCAGGTTAATATCATTCAGGGCGTTTCGGCCGGTATGGCCTTCCCCCTTCTTATAGGCAAAATCCACATGTTCGAAGACTACGGAACCGTCGGTCACTTCCATTACCGGATTTTCCGGAGTGATAATGTCGCTTTCTTCCTCCAGGATTTCCACGATACGGTTTCCTGCCGCACGGGCCATGGTCAGCATCATGAAAATCATACCCAGCATCATCAGGCTCATGAGGATCTGCATGGTATAAGTAACCAAACTCATGAGTTCCCCTGTGGACAGACCCAGATCCGCGTTGTTTCCGGAAGCAATCACAGCCTTGGCGCCAATCCAGGAAATGAGCAGAATGCAGGTATACATACACAGCTGCATCAGCGGGGAAACGAAGGCCATCATCTTTTCTGCCTTGACGAAGTCCTTGTAAATGCCGCCGGACATGGTCTGGAATTTTTCAGTTTCAAACTTCTGACGGTTGAAGGACTTCACTACGCGGACAGCATAGAGATTTTCCTGAACCACGTTGTTCAGCTTGTCATAATTCTTAAACACCCGGTCGAAAATCGGATGTACAAACTTCATGATAAACAACAGGCCGATAAGCAGAACCGGAATATTGCCGACGAAAATAAGGCACATCTTTGGATCAATCTTATATGCCGCTGCAAAAGAGAACACCAGCATGCCCGGTGAACGGACGGCCACTCGGGTCAGCATCTGAAAGGCCATCTGCACATTGGATACGTCCGTGGTCAGACGGGTCACAATGCTGGCTGTGCTGAAGTGGTCAATGTTGGAGAAAGAATAGTCCTGGACCTTATAGTACATGGCCCGGCGCAGATTCTTTGCGAAACCGTTGGAAGCCACTGCTGCCGTCCGTCCGGACAGAGCACCGAAAAACAGTGCCAGCAGAGCAGCCGCAAGCAGAAATGCCCCGTATTTCAAAATCACGTTCATATTCCCCTGCTCGATACCCTGGTCAATCAGGTCCGCCATAATCAGCGGAATTCCAATGTCCATAATAACTTCCAGCATGACAAACAGCGGTGTCATCACGGTCTGTTTTTTATACTCACCGATATACGGTGCCAGCTTTTTTATCAATCCTCATTTACCTCACTTTCGCTATATAAATTATCCAGAATACGGTTCAAATATCCTGTCAGCTGCGTTTTTTCTTCTTCTGAAAAGTCTCTGGTCAGCAGTTCTTCCAGATTCTTTCGTTTTTCTTCCATCTGGTCCGCAATTTCTACCGCCGCATCGGTCAGCACAATCTGACGGAGACGGGCATCTTCTTTTACGGTGCACCGCTTAATAAACCCCTTTTTTTCCATCAGTGTCAGTACCTTGGATGCGGTGGACCGGGTCACATTAAAGGCCTTTTCCAGGTCCTTCTGATAGATAGGCTGATCTTTGTGGCAGTTCAGATAACCGATAATCCAAAGATTCTTTCCGGTCATCCCTTCCAGCTCACGTACCATGGGATCGTTATCTCCCATACGGTGAACGCCGTTATGAATCATGCCCAGCAGCCGTCCTACTTCCTGAACAGACTTACCATTTTTCATCTCTTTTTCCCCCTTTTTGCGAAATACTCCAAAAAATAAAATTGCCGCATATCAAATTGTTTGATATGCAACAATTTTACTATCATGATTCTTTTCCGTCAATGGTTCCCAAAGAAAACTCACAGAAACTTCATTTACTTCTTATTGGCGTTTCTTCTGGACTGTGCCGTGGTTCCCTTCGGGCTGAAATCGTAATTCCAGTTAATCTTTTCGCCTTTGATGCGCATTCCGATATAAATACATACGAAACCGCCAATTACCGCCACATAGTAAATCAGGTTTGGAATATCCACCAGATAGCGGTTTACCATCATCGGCAGTACGATTAATACGAAACCAATGGCATAAAAAATTGTACCTTTGCTCATTCTTTTCTCCTTAAGCTAATAAATATAAATCATCTAAACCCAGTAAATCCATCAGGGCCCAGATGGTATCGTTTACTTCCATTCGGTCATTGAAATATCCGAAACTGAAACGTGTCAGACCCTGTTCTGCGGTACCCAGTACCTCGTGCATTCGGCTTGCACCGTGAAGCCCCGCCTTGCAGACAATTCCAAAGTTTTTCAGCATGTGTTCAGAAACCTGCTCCGGTGTGAATCCGTCCACGCGAATAGATACGGTGGCAATTTTCGTATTGGTACCGAAATCACCGTAAACTTCTACTGCATCCATGGATTTGGTCGCCTCGAAGAAGCGTTTTGCCAGGCGGTGCGGCAGCATGGAAATTCCGTATATTCCCTTCTCGAAGATGTATTCAAGACCTGCGCAGTAACCGCCCAGTTTAACCGGATCAACTGGTTTCAGTGCTTCTGCCAGCTCCGGCTTTTCTTCCAGCACCGGAACCAGACCTTCCTTAAACTGCTCCATCAGGCCTTCCTTCAGGCAGATTCCGCCGACCCCTTTCGGACCCATCATCTTTTTGTATCCTGTGAAGCAGTATACATCAATTCCCAGATCTTCCAGACGAACTTCCGTTGCTCCTGCTGTCTGACATCCGTCAGAAATCACCAGAAGCTTATGACGGCGTGCAATGGTTGTGAGACGGTCCATATCCGCAATATTTCCAGTTACACTGCAGCCGTGTGCACATACGATAGCGCGGGTGTTTGGACGGATTAAACCTTCAATTTCATCATAATTAAGAACACCATAAACGTTTGCTCCCAGCGTGGAAAATTCCACGCCATGAACTGCTGCCAGTTCTTCAGCCAGATCCCAGGTCGCATCCACATCCATGACAGAAAGAATAATATGGTCGCCCTTCTTAATAAAAGCCCGCAGTGCCAGTTCCACTGCCTGACTGCCGCTGTGGGTAAAAATTACATTCTCAGGATTCTTCATGCAGAATAATTTCGCGGTAAGGGCCTTTGCCTGCGCTTCTGTGGCTGGCGCTGCATTCTTCACGCCTTCCGGTTTCTGCAAAGTTTTCGCTGCATTATTTAAAAAAACCATAAACTCACCAAGTTCCTTTCTCTTAACGAATTACCTGTACATGGATACTTTCCATTACTTTCAGAGCAGCCTCCTGCAGGCTGTCATCATTGCTTGCCACCAGGGCTGCATTCACAATCTGCGGTACATCTGGCATGGCTGCTTTCACCACCGCAATATTTGACAGTACACAGATATTGGTCACCACGCCGCAGAACTCCACACTTTCGTATTCGCTGCCGCGGTTTCTCAGATAATCTGCCAGCTCCAGACTTCCAAAGGTCGGCTTACTGAAGACCAGGTCATGTTTGCCCTTCAGAGCAGCTACCTTTCCGTAAAGCTGCCATCCGTCCTCACCGTCCATGCAGTGGGGAACCGGCAGATTCTTTCCTTCCTGACTGTCCATGTAATGACGGTCATGGGTGTCCATGGTGAAAATAATTTCCGCACCATCCCCCAGACTTCGGTACTCGCAGATTTTTTCTGCGATTCCCTCCTCCAGTGCTGTGGCCTGCGGACAGCCCAGCGCTCCATTCACAAAATCGTTCTGGTAGTCTACTACAATCAGTAATTTTTTCATTTCTGTTCACCCCTCAGTCTCTGAGCAAAATCCGCTGCGCAAACTCTGCCGCCTGTTCATCAATATCGTCTATTTCCAGTATACTTCCCGGATTGTTCGCTGTCGCCATGAGAGCAAATTTTGCCGGGAGAATAAAGTTCTTATTCATATTGATGGCCCCGATTACCTGCTGTGCCACAATGTCACCGCCGCTGTAGCCGGATACCACCAGTGCATAAAACCGTTTCCGGCTGAAATCATTGGTGCGGAACAGTGCGGTCAGGCGGTTGATAAATGCCATGATGTTGGCACTTACCGAATCATTGTAGTTCGGGCAGATCAGCACCAGAATGTCGCCTCTGGCAATTGCCGGATATACTTTTTCTACCATAACTCCGCCATAAAAGCAACTTGATTTTTCACCATAATGTAAACAGGCTTCATATTTGCAGCCGCGGCAGTCCCAGACTTCCCCGTCACGAAGCGAGATTTCCTCAATGCGGGCATAACCGTCCAGGTGCTCCTGGACTTTGGACCAGAGTACCAGACTGTTAGATGTTTTCCGGCTGCTGGCATGGACTGCCAGAATGGATGGGCAGGAAAGCTTCTCCACCCTAAATTCCAGCACTTTGTTTACCAGCTTCCGCACTGCATCTTCATAGGCATGATAAAGATTGGTCTGCAGGGTCTTCGCCTGTACATCGTAATTTTTCAGACTTCCCGTGCCTTCCACCAGAGATTTCCCCGGCAGCGTGCATCCTGCCATACTTGCCGCAAAAGCAAGTCTGCGACCCGCATCCTTTGTGTAGCATTCATCGGCTCCGTCAATCAGGATTCCGGCGGCTGCTCCCAGGAGACAGTCCCGGTTCCGGTGAAGATAACGCAGCACCTCCATCATTTCCATATTGATGCCGCTTATATCCAGTTCTGCTGCGAAGAGAATACGGCTTTCTTCCAGCTGACCGCTGTCTGCAGCCCGGCAGAATTCATCTGCACCGTCCAGCCAGTGTATTTCTGTCTTTTTTTCAGCATCTGTCAGCGCGTACTCCAGCAGCTGGTCCAGCCGTCCGCTGCCGTCAGGATCCGGCAGATATGCAATATACAGACTCATCGCTTCACCTTCTTATATTATCCCGCAAAGATTGTCATAAGCATGCTTTATCCGCTCATACAGCGGCAGAGGAAGCATCAGATCCTCATATTCCAGTTTTATTCCGTCAATCCGGTTTTTTACGCCCAGGAAAGCCCCCTCTGCCGTTCTGGTACCGTCTTCCGCCTGGTGCACCGGTTCTCCCAGGTAAACAGAGCTGTAATGCCACTGTCCCCGGAGTGCCCGCAGAACGGACATGGTTCCCGACGAAATAGCAGGAGCAAGATACGGTTTAAAGCCCAGTTCCCGCACTTCCAGATTGGCTTCAACCGTCAGTCTGGTCAGGTGACGGGACAGCTCGTCATCATAATTTTCTATGCTGTTGGCGATAACAAGATCACCGCCATGAGGTCCGAAAGCTCTTCCTTCTGTTGGATAAGAGGTCAGCCTTTCATCCTTCCGTGCATAGTACACGGCTCTCCGGTTCATGACCCCAAGGCCAAAGCCACGGATCTGCCCCGGCTCCAGTCCGGAAGCCAGCAGGGCTGCTTTGCAGAGAGGATCCACCGGATCGGAAACCACACCGAAAATGCCTTTATAGTCTGCAGCACCGGCCATGGAAGCGAAATGCTCCACGATTTTGCGGTTGGCTTCAAGCTGCATCATCCGCACATCCCCCTTCACGCCGATGGCAGGGATGGCTTTGCTGGCACAGAAAAGGAAGAGATCGCAGTCAAACAACTCTTCCTCTTTCAGGATTACCACTTCCGGAAGAGGTACTGTGTTTCCGTCTTCCGCTTCTGCTTCCTCGAAAGACCAGCCCATCTGGTTCATTTCCCGCTCATAACGTTCCAGCACATTTGGATTTATATCATAGATACCGATGGTACCAATGGTTCCTGCTCCCAGAACTTTCAGTCCCAACAGAAGAGTGGCGCCCACATCCCCCAGAGCCAGAATATGCACTCTGGCTCCGCGTCCTTCTGCCTGGGGCAGCGGACGCCTGAGCTGGAGAGGAATCTGTGCGGGACAAAGCTCCCGCAATGATTTTTTTATGGTCATTTGAATAATTTCCTCATGCGAAGCAGCCGTTCTATGTCTTTTTCCACATAGGTACTGGCCGCCATATTTTCATCCTGCAATACGTGATTGCCCATGTCCGGACACTTCGTAACCATGAGAACTTCTCCCAGACGCTGGATCGTCAGCTTACGCTCAAACTCATCCTGATATTCTTCTTCCAGTGTTTTCAGAATATCCCTGGAGTTTTCCAGACATGTCATGGAGTAATCAAAAATACTGCACAGCGGTACATTTCCGAAGAAACCCGGTACTGCAAACGGCAGAATCAGATTTACGGAAGGGATGGATTCCATCGACGCTACACTGACGTCTCTGTTCTTGATGCTGTCACCGCCCAGATAAGGGTAGGTTATGATTTCATCAATCCAGAATTTCAGGTTCGGCAGGAAGTAAGCACTTTCCACTTCTCTCTCTCTGGTCATCATCAGGTCGCGTCCGCGGCCGGTCTGTACACCGACTACCGTCTTTATGACATTTACCTGATTTTCCTTCAGAATTCCGTCCAGTTCATTCATTCTGTAACCCTTATGAAGAAGGTCATCCACCAGGATTACCGGCCGGTTGAAAGATTTTATGGTTTTTACCTGGTTTGCCAGAGGGGAATAATGTGCGGCCTCTTCAATAGTGAATCCGGACATATCTTTTTCAAAATATTTTTCAGTATGGAGTGATTTGGTAACAGTGTTCGGTACCACCGCGCCATCCAGCACCTTTCCAAAAGGCACTGCCATATACGGACCATACTGCTTCTGCTGACGCGGAACTGCCGGCACACCATTGATTTCTGTAATCAGCCGAATCATCTTATGATGCATGATACCAGCATTGAAGGTCAGGACCAGATTTCCCGGATACATCTTTGTCAGCACCTGAAGCATTCTGTCATGAGCATGTTCCACCGCATCCAGAACGTTCTGATTCCGGTTCAGCGGACTCTTGATAAATGCTTCCACGTTCTTGAACACAATAACCGGATCCTTCATATTCGCAGCATAAATCGGTCCGGACGCTCCTGCCGTACCGGATGCAATGTTGACAAAGCCCTGCTTTGACAGCATCTCCAGTACTCTGCTTCCCATCCCCGCCTCATGACACGGATGATAAACCACGTAAGTATAGTCACGTGCCAGAAGTTCACTGAGAACTTCTGTCAGAATAGTCTGTCCCAGATTGGAGATGGAACTGTTCTGACTGAAATACAGTCCGCCGATTACAGCGATGGCGCCCACCGCCTGAGCTCGGATATGAGCTGCAATTTCCGGATTCTTAAACTCCTTCAGCAAATCGATACTGTCCAGTCTGCTGACAGCTGCCAGCGCTACGACTTTGCCGCCGTATACTCCATCGCGGATCCGCACAGTACGGACACCTGGACGGTTCAGATATTCCTGAACGGTATCATAATCAAAGCCCCAGCTTTCCAGTTCTTCCTTCATATCGTCTGCGGCTTCTCCATCCCGGCTCATGTAGGCTTCCAGACGGATATCCTGTGCCTGAATCATGTGCTTGTATGCAGGCTCCCGGAGATACAGACCGTTTTCAAAGATGTAGTTCTGTGCCACCGGGTCAATCAGATTGGAAATATCCCGGTTCAGGTCGATGTTTTCACGAATTTTGGTGGAACTGATATCTTCGTAGTATTCTTCCAGGGTAAGATTGATAATGCTGCCGCTGATCGGGTAGCGTTTCGGTGCAGTACCTGGACAGGCTGGCTGTGCTGACGGTACAGACTGGCCGCTGTTTCTCCGGAAGATAATATGGTTGAATGTATGGATGGAATGTTCCTTTTCCTCTGCACGGTAGCAGGAAGCATTCTCGATTACATCACTTCCGGCCACGAAGTACAGCTGACGGTCAGCAAAGAGTTCCTTCAGCTGCTTCAGATCATCCGGATTGGCGATATTTACCGGAATATGATCCGGGAAAATATAGATTTCAGCTTCATCGGCTACGGACATGCTCATCAGCTTCCGGCGCTGCAGTCTCGGCTGAGTCTTTTTCGACCAGCTGAATTCATCCAGTGCCAGATAAACTTCGTATCCCATATTGCGGATTTCTGTGGCAATCGCCTTATGGCTCAGGCTGAACGGGTCGAAGGTTCCCGGGAAGAAAGCAACTTTTTCCCGGTCAGGAATATGAAATGGACCCTTTTCCGCTTCGTAGAGTGTAATGAAGCGGTAGATGTGGTTCAGCACTGCTGCATTGTTGAAGAAATCCAGTCCCTCTTCCTTCTGTCCGTCGTACAAAGTCAGCATTTTCTTGCCGTTGTGACAGAAAATCTGGTATTTTTCTTCCAGTGTCAGATTTGGAGAGCCGAAAATATGGGTTCCCATGGTCCAGAGAGCTTCGGAACTGATTGTGCTGTCATAGTTGGCAAATCCTCTGAGAATCAGATTCACCAGATGATACTTACGATGCTCCGCAGCTTCCTCCGTTTCATGTTCCCCGAAATTAGTCCGATAAATCCGGTAGTGTTCCAGCATGACACCGAAGGTGTGCAGCACGGTAGACGCAGCCTGTCCGTTATTGGATTCAAAAAGCTTCATCAGATCGTCTATGGCTTCATCCAGTTCCTGCGGCGGCAGGTGGAGCATAATCGGTCCCAGATAAAACGGAATATATTTAGAGAACTGGTAATCACCGATTTCCAGGCCCTTGCTCAGTTCTACCGCAATTTCATTTCTCTCTTCCATGGGCATTCTGCCGATAATGGAAACAAGGGCTTCCCCTGCGGCGCGGCGGACGGTTACGGTTTCACTGACCTTAACCAGATTTCCCAGATGGGTAGCCACATGGAGTTCCTCTCCCTTGCCGAAGCCGGACTGCAGATGCTTCATCATCAGATTGATATTGCCGATTTTGATGGTCCATGGGGTTCTGGCCTTCATGTTATCCAGGAACATTTCTGCCAGAACTTCTGTGCTCAGCGGTTCCTGAGGATTCAGTCCCATGATTTCCATCAGTTCCCTGTAATAGGTTTCTTCCTCAATCTGCTCGTCCGGCTGAGAGTACATGCATTTTACTCTTACAGCCGCAATTTTCAGGTCGATATTTTCTTTTTTCACAATAGATGAAGCAAAGTTCAGAATGGTGCGGCACTGTTTTTCACTGCACCACTGCGGTGCGATCATTCCCGCAGCACGAAGCAGAGCTTCCTTATTCAGAGAGGTCAGGCTGCGGCTGTTAAACCACGGCATCAGAGCCGCAATATATTCCTGCCTCTGATTTTCAGGACAGGTGTTCAGCAGTCCGCTTACCAGATTCTTCAGACAGCTTTCAATCCATTTTTTATGCTGTTCCGTCAGTTTGAAATCAGACTGCAGGACCTGCCGCAGATAGTGTTCAAACAGGGAGATATTATTTATTTTTTTCCGTGCCGGCTGCACGCCTTCCGGAAGTTCTTTTCTGAATTCTTCGTTAAAACGGGCAATAATCAGCCCCATGATTTCACCAGCCTGGGTCCGGATATCACTCTCGCGGTGAGCCAGCAGTTCATAGAGGAACTTCAGTGTCATGAGTTTCTGCTTTTCCGTCATGTAGGTGGAGTACTCCCCAAAGATGGAAATATAGGTGCGCAGATTCTTCCACTGTTTTTCACTTCTGGCAGTTTCCAGCAAATTGGCAAAATCTTCTTCCCGGTAGAAATGATTCATCAGGCGGATATTGTGATCTACTGCAATGTGCTTAATCTTAAGCACCGCCTCGTTATTGCGCAGCAGCGCCACATCCTTTTCCGCGGCTCTTTCAGGCAGCAGGGGAACTGCTGCCGGAACTTCCGGCAGCACCACATTCACGCCCAGATTCCGCATATAGTTTTCGAAATCAACCAGCTTGTTATATACTTTACGGTAGCGCAGTTCTTTAGCCGCATCCACATTATCCAGCTTATCCAGAATGACCTGGAAGGATTCCGCCAGGGAATAGAAATGTACAACCTCCACTCCGTCCACCCGGCTGCTCTTCACCCGGAAATCCGCATAAATCAGAATCAGAGATTCCACAGAAAGGTTTTCCAGTTCCAGATCCCAGGTGGAATGGTTGGCCGCAATATGACTGATCATCGGCATGTTAAACCGGGTCAGACAGAAGTCAGTGTAGTAGTAATGAATATACGGAATTCTCCGTTCCTCACCTTTTTTGCAGCCGTATTTTCCGATATCGTGAGCTGCAGCTGCCGCAGAAACCATTCCAAGATCCACAGGTACATTGAGATGGGCCAGCTGTCTTGCCACATGCATAGCTACATAATGAACTCCTGCGATATGTCCCAGAGTGTTCCATGGTGTGATTTCGGTTCCGATCCGCATGAATTCATAAACATACTGCAGTCTGGACATACGGTCAAACCGCTGATATTCCCGGTTGTATCCACCCGCATCAATTTCCGGCATCCGGAGAAAGCGGATATCCACTGTAGGATCAAACGGAAGATTCAGCCGTTCATACTTGAAAAGCACCTGAAGAAGCCGGAGGAAAACCTTTCTTCCTCTGGCTGAAGTATCCTCAGACTCCTCTGCCTTTTTTTCAGGGAACAGCTGGCCAAGCACATATTCATATGCATGAGCCGGCCATCCCTTTTCAGGAACCGGTCCCAGGTCTGCCAGCAGGTCTGCCATCATGTCTGCAGTCTTCACCGCACTGAAACGGCCTCTTTCGTCCCGTTCTGCAAGCAGCTGCTCGATCAGCTGCTTCATACTGTGCTTTTCCAGGAAAGTCAGCATGTCGCCATGACTCATGGACATGTTCTTCAGAAAGGCACGCTCCGTAAGTACGGTCTGAATCTCATTATACAGTTTTTCACTCTGCGTTCTGTTCATGATTTCACACTCTCTTTAATATTCGGCTTTATACTCTGGCCAGTCCCAGTCTGACAGCCTCCTCTGCCACAGCCTTTGCCACTGCATCCACGACTGCTGGATTAAAGGCATCCGGCAGGACATAGTCAGCACGCAGTTCTTCTTCCGGAATCACTGCTGCGATGGCTCTTGCTGCCGCTTCCTTCATGGAGTCGGTAATTCTTGATGCACGTACATCCAGAACTCCGCGGAAAATACCAGGGAACGCCAGAACATTGTTTACCTGGTTCGGGAAGTCGGAACGTCCGGTTCCCACTACTGCCGCACCTGCTTCCAGTGCTTCCTGCGGCATGATTTCCGGAGTTGGGTTGGCCATGGCGAAGACGATCGGATCCTTTGCCATGGAGCGGATCATATCCTTTGTCAGCATATTCGGTCTGGATACACCTACGAAAATGTCCGCATCTTTGATTACGTCAGCCAGTTTGCCCTGGAGATTATCCTTATTGGTCACCTTTGCCATGCGTTCCTGTTCGGAGTTATTGGAAGGAGCACCTTCATAAACGGCGCCGTCCTTATCGCAGAGGATGATATCGCCGAAACCAATCTGGTTTACCATCTTTGCGATGGAGATACCGGCTGCACCTGCACCGTTGATTACGATTTTCAGATTTCCCATCCGTTCCTGACGGCCGGTAACCTTCACTGCATTCAGCAGTGCTGCCGCAGCGATAATTGCAGTACCATGCTGGTCATCATGGAATACCGGAATGTCACAGCGCTCAATCAGTTCCCGTTCAATTTCAAAACATCTCGGTGCACTGATATCTTCCAGGTTGATACCGCCAAAGCTCTTGGAAATATTCACTATGGTATCCACAATCACCTTAGGATCTTTGGAATCCACACAGATAGGGAAAGCATCCACCCCTGCAAAACGCTTAAACAGCGCACACTTTCCTTCCATTACAGGCATGCCTGCAGAAGGACCAATGTCCCCCAGACCCAGCACTGCGGTACCATCTGTAATCACGGCAACCAGGTTTCCCTTTCTTGTATATTCATACGCCAGAGATTCATCCTTATTGATTTCCAGACATGGTTCTGCCACACCCGGTGTATATGCTATGGAAAGTTCTTCCTTATTGTTAACAGGTGCTCTGGAAATAACTTCAATTTTTCCCTGCCATTCTCTGTGTTTCTGTAATGCAATTTCTCTCTTGTCAGCCATGACTTGATCCTCCTGCGTCATTATTAATATATACTGTATTTTACCACATTCTTATGCACTTGGCAAAATATATGCCCGGATTTCTTCCGCCGCTTCTTCCAGGGTTTTGCCGTTGTTTTCCACTTCTGCATCGCACCAGCTGCGGTAGAGCGGCAGTCTCTGTGCGTAGAGCCGTTCCAGCGGATTGCTCTGGCTCAGCGGGCGTCCCTCAACCGGCAAAACGTTTAAATCCCGGTTTATAAATACCAGCCGTCCGTTTTCTGCCAGGGAATAGTAGTTTTCTTCCCGGGTAACCACACCGCCGCCGCAGGCGATAATGATTCCTGTCTCGTGCTTCAGGGTATCGACTGCTTCCATTTCAATCCGGCGGAACAGGTCTTCCCCGCCCTCTTCAAAGATGGAAGGAATGGACCTGCATTCTCTCTGGACAATCAGCTCATCCACATCCACAAAGCGGCGTCCGGTCAGTTCCGCCAGCTTTCTTCCGATGGAGGATTTGCCGCATCCCGGCATACCAATCAGAACGATATTTTCTTTTTCAGCAGCAAGCTTTTTCTCAATCTTTTCTGCTGCTTCATCAGGAATTTCACATCCCAGGAACAGCTGTGCACTGGCTTTTGCCTGTCCCACCAGCATCTTCAGCCCACCGAAACCTTCCATACCGGACTTGCGTGCCTGACAGAGGAAATTGGTCCGCAGCGGGTTGTATACCACATCAAAAACATACTCCAACTTCCAGAAGGCTCCCGGATATGCAGCAGAAACTCCGGTATTCGGATACATTCCCACCGGCGTAGTATTCACCATAATCACCGCATCCTGATGATACATCTTCATCTGCTGGTAGTCACATCCTGTTTTTCCATCACGGCTTACCACTACCACCTGAGATGCACCCAGATCCTCCAGCACACAGGCCACAGCCTTTGATGCACCGCCGGAGCCCAGAACCAGACATTTTGCACCGGAAACAGGGGCACCGGACTGTTCCACCGTCGTGCGGAATCCATCGTAGTCCGTGTTATATCCCAGAATTCTGCCGTTTCGGCGAACCAGCGTATTGACAGCTCCAATCCGCTGTGCTTCCGGTGAAAGCTCGTCACAGAAGTCTATCACAGACTCCTTATAAGGGATTGTCACATTCAGACCTGCCCACTGACCATTTCTTACGAAGTCTTCCAGATTTTCCGGTTCCACTTCAAATATGCCATAATTGTACGGTTCACTGTATTCGGCCAGCATACGGTGAATTTCCGGAGAGAAACTGTGGGAAAGGTTCCGTCCCAGAAGACCGAAATTGCGAAGGCTGTTCTGATAATTCCGGCTCACCTCCATGAGTTTGCGGAATACTTCAGCGGCATAATCTGAGAGTTCTTCCGTCACACCGGAGGTGATACGGCTGAGAATTTCTTCTTCTCTTTCAGGAACATAAACCGGCAGTCCCTGCTCCATCTTGTTTCTCACCACTTCACGGGCAGCAGCCATTCGTTTTTCAAAAGCCTCTGCAATGATGCGGTCCTGTTCATTGATCACCTGGCGCGCTTCCTCCAGCGTCAGTCTTCTGTCAGATTCCATAAAGTTCCTCCCCCGTATTGTAAAAAAGAGTCAGCCCTTTCGGACTGACTCCTCGATTATCCTGTGAGTTATGCTAATGATTCGTCTTCTAACATTCTATAACCAATTCCAAGCTCTGTAAAGATGTATTTTGGCTCTCCCGGATTGGCTTCCAGTTTACGCCGGATGTTGGCCATGTTAACCCGGAGAATCCGGTTGTTATCGTCTGCATATGGGCCCCATACCTGATTAATCAGGGAATCATAGGTCAGAACTTTTCCGGAATTCTGAGCCAGCAGAGATACAATCTTATATTCCACCCGGGTCAGGTGAACTTCTTTTCCTTCCACGGAAACCAGACGCTTTTCAAAATCAATTTTCAATCCGCCAGCACTGTATGGACGGTTGGAATTAACATGGCTGTCCACCATTCTGTTATTATGGCGAATGGCTGTCCGGATTCTGGCCAGCAGCTCAAAGGTACCGAAAGGCTTGGTAATATAATCATCTGCACCGCTGTCCAGGGCCATTACCTTTTCTTTCTCCTGGGTTCTGGCAGAAATAACGATGATCGGGATGCTTGACCACTCTCTTGTCTTGCGGATAATATCCATGCCATCCATATCAGGCAAACCCAGATCCAGCAGAACAATATCCGGCAGGGAAGAAGTCAGCTGTGCCAGCCCTTCTTTTCCGCTGTGAACTGCGGTTGTCTTATAATCATGCGCCTGCAGGGTTTTCGAGACGAAATCGCAAATGCTCTTTTCATCTTCAATAATCAGTACGGAAACTTTCTGTGTCATCTCTTATTCCTCCTTTTCCTTCGGAAGTGTGAATCGGAATTCGGCCCCTTCTCCATGATTGGAGGCAGTGATTTCACCTCCATGTGCCAGGATGATGGTTCTGCAGATGGAAAGTCCAATCCCCATCCCTTTATAGGAATCCTGCTTCCCGTTTTCCCCTTCCTGATAACCGTCTCCATCAAAGATGGTTTTCAGTTTCGCCGTATTAATGCCACGGCCAAAATCTTTGATACGAACTACTACACTTTCTTCAGTTTCTTCTACCACCAGCTCCGTCGGACGGCTGCTGTGAGCATGGAACTGTGCATTCTGTAAAATATTTATGATGACCTGCTCTATCAGCATGGCATCCATCATAATCATAATAAGATTGTCCGGAACGGATACTTTCACTTCCGCATCAGGGAAACGTTTCCGGAACCGTACCACAGATGCAGCAACAACTTCATCGATTGCCTCCAGTGATTTGGTCACCTGCGCAGTCTCATTGTCAATGCGGGTTACGGAGAGGAGATTTTCCACCATGCTCAGAAGCCAGTTTGCATCTTCTTTTATGTGGCTCACAAGCTGACGTTTTTCTTCGTTGTCCAGTGTATCTTCCATTTCCAGATAAGAATTGCTGCTTCCGATGATACCAGTCAGCGGTGTTCGCAGGTCATGAGATACAGCACGGAGCAGGTTGGCCCTCATTTTTTCTTTCTGGGCTTCCATCAGCTGCTTTTCCTGCTCTGCAAGTGCTCTGGCCTGTTCCTTCATGTTTGTGGTCATGGCGGAAGTAATCATGGCGATAACCAGCATTCCCACGAAGGTTACCTGATACCCTTCCAGTGTAAAGTTCAGCGACTGAACCGGATAGGTAAAGTAATAGTTTACACTGACTACGCTTCCTATTGCAAAGAGCATACCGAAAATGTAGCCATCCGTATACCGTGCTACAATGAACAACCCCAGTACATACAGCATGGCGATGTTCAGCGACGGGTCTGCAGAAATCTCATGGAAAGCAAAGGCTCCAAAGGTAACCGCAACGAAAACCATCAAGGCAATGCCGCAGTTTTTACGATGATTTTTCTCCAGCTCTTCTCTGGACTTTGATTCCATATGCTTGATATAATCCTTTTTCTGTTCACGTTTTTCCTTCATGGCACACTCTCTCCATTTCTGTCCTGATTATACACCCGATGTCCGTTAAAAGGGTGTTAAGATGTCAAAAAACATTAGCATTTTTTCTTATTTTAGACAATTTTTTTGAAGACTGCAATACTGTTCTTCACCTGCACCCTTTCTCTGCACAGAACATATTATAAACTGTATTTCAAAAAGAAAGGGGTAATATTTTGATCAGAGAACCATACATTGGCATGCCGATTCAGATCGGCTGCATGCCGGGCAATATGCCTGGCCACCCTGTTCCGCCCCCACAGAGACCGACGCCTCCGGTACCATCACCGCCTTCTCCGGCACCGATGCCGGATGGAAATCCGACTTGTGCACCGGTTTCAGGTTTCGATACCAGGCTTCTTGGCGCACTTCCTCTTGCCATGACCTATGTGCCCATGCAGCAGTGGAAATCCGCCTATTCGCCGACAGAAGCACTCATGCACGGAACACTGTTTCCGGATCTGCACCTTCCGTTTGAAGGGAGGAAACTGCGATGAACAGAAATGAAATGCTCCGAAAAGTACAGGAAGCAGACTTCGTGCTGTACGACACAGCACTGTTCCTGGATACACACCCGACCTGCCAGGCAGCACTTGAATTCTTTAACCAGTACCAGAAGGTCTATACGGAGGCAGTTGCCGACTATGAAGCCCAGTTCGGTCCCCTGGTTGCCATTGATACAGACACATCACAAGGATGGACCTGGGTTCAGGGACCATGGCCTTGGGAAACGGAGGCTTAGTTTATGTGGCAATATGAAAAGAAATTACAGTTCCCTGTAAACATTAAAAATCCAAATCCCGCTATGGCCAAATTTATTATAAGCCAGTATGGCGGTCCGGATGGCGAAATCGGAGCCTCTCTGCGATATCTTTCTCAGAGGTACTCCATGCCTTACCGGGAAGCAGCCGGTGTGCTCACGGACGTAGGTACCGAAGAGCTGGCCCATCTGGAAATGGTAGCAACGATTGTGCGCCAGCTGACCCGTAACATGACCATCGAACAAGTAAAAGAAGCAGGCATGGAAACCTATTTCGTTGACCATACCGGCGGTGTTTACGCACAGGCAGCTGCAGGATTCCCGTTCGACGCACTCTGTTTTGCCTCCAAAGGTGATGCCATCACGGACCTGGTGGAGGATATGGCTGCTGAGCAGAAAGCACGTACCACTTACGACAACATTCTCCGTATGGTGGATGACCCGGACGTTATCGCTCCGATCCGCTTCCTCCGTGAACGTGAAATCGTCCATTTCCAGAGATTTGGCGAAGCTCTGCGTATCGTGCAGGACAATCTGGACAGCAAAAACTTCTACGCCATCAATCCGGAATTTGACTTGCGGCCGCAGAATCTCTGAGCCACGCAGCCGCAGCAGAAAGAAGCAGCCACCGGGATGTATCTCATCCCCGGTGGCTGCCGTTTTTTCATTCTTTTCGTGTTACCCAGGCCGCAGAGAGGCACACCGTGACCGGTACACTCAGGACCACAGAAATGCCGCCGGTAATTCCCTGCAGAATTTCAATGGCCAGATAGTTTGAACTCAGGAGCTGATTCAGATGAATGCCATAGGAACTCAGTACCAGCAGAAATGGAAGTGCCGTTCCTGCGAAGGCCAGAATCAGAGTTTCACACATGGTTCCCACCATATCTCCACCCACGTGCATTCCAGACCGAATCAGGTCCTTTCGAGAGGTCTTTGGATGGACTTCCCGGATTTCACAGAGGCTGCTGGTCAGGGACATGGTCATATCCATCAGAGCACCCAGAGAGGCAATGACCACACAGGCAAAGAGAAGCTGCCCCACGTTAAGGCCCGTATGCTGAGAAATCAGCAGCAGGCTTTCCCCCTCTTCCAGCTGATATCCTGTAACTGACAGGAGACCTGAAATCAGATAATAGGTTCCTACACTGATTACAAGCCCTGTCATAATGGAGATAAGACTGATTCCTGTCTTTGCACTGACGCCGTTCAGCAGCACCATACAGGAGGCTGCAATGAGACAGGCCGTAAGCAGGCTGCTGAGAATGGGAGAGCAGCCATGATAAAGCATGGGAATCAGCATTTTAATAAGAAAGAACAGAGAAACCAGAAGGCCCGCCACACTGCCGAATCCCTTCCGCCGTCCCACCACTGCCATGAACAGGGCGAAAATCACCCCGGCAAGGAGGATACCCCGGGTACGGTCATAGTTATAAACCGTCAGGTAAGCCGCAGTTCCTTCCGGTGCATCGATTTTCACGATGATCTGCTGTCCTTTTTTTACGGGTACATAGTGGGTGGTACTCAGATTATTCTGCACCGCCACCAGCTGTCCTTTGTAAGTTCCGGCTTTGATTTCCACCTCCAGAACCTGCAGACCCAGCTTCCGTCCTGTGCCTTCCTCTTCGGCCAGGTCTTCACTGACGATGCGGTTTACCACGCCCTTTTCGTAGGATATGGAACTGCTGTTATACATGGAATATTCCATGGGGTGATGGCTGCTGATGACACCAACCAGCACCATAATCAGTATGATAGCAAACACAGCAAGGACGGTGTAGTCCCGTCCCTGCTGCTGCATGGTATTGCGTTGTTTTTTCATGAGGTTATTTTATAGTTCTCCATGCTTTAGTGGACCAGTCTGTATAGTATTTCTTACCATTGATTTCCTGGCAGCCACGAACTTTATAGTAATAGGTGTTTCCGGTTTTCAGGCCCTTGGTGTTATAGTAGCTGGTCTTCGTGGTGGTGAAAATCGGTTTTTTTGTGAATCCGCTGTATCTCTTCGTTGAGCGGAATATCTGATACCCATCAAAATCCACGTCGCTTTCTTTTTCGTACCACCATACTTTTACGGCCTTTTTACCTTTCAGGGTGGTCAGCTTGGAGCGTGTAATCAGCTTGGTGGATTTCACTGCTGCAATCTGGTCAGCGGTGCTGTCCTTATCATCTTCAATATCTGGCGCAGTTCCAGGAGTCTGGCTGCCGCCGGTTGTGCCAGAGCCGGAACCGGAGCCGGAACCTGAACCGGAACCTGATCCAGAGCTGGAGTTGCCGGTGAGGGCCGTAACAGCCTGCTGTGCGGATTTTGCGGAGAGAACCAGCTGATAGCCGTCCGCTTCACCGTCCAGCGCAAACTGGTACTTGATCTGTCCGTTTGCATCGGTTGGAACTTCAGACAGGTAAAGAATGTCGTCCGCTGTCAGATTCTTCAGGTCCACATCCTTCTTTACAGCTGCCATAGTTACCTGCACGCCTTCAGCGGCGCCCTTCAGGGTCACGGTTCCGCTGGCGATGCCGTCCTTCACAGTCTGAGCAGACAGTGCGAAGGTACCGTTTGCTGCGGCTGCAGAAGAGCTGTATGTCTTCTGTTCCAGAGCCAGGTATGCTTCATGGCACTGTGCACTCAGCGGGAAGGTATTTTCTGCATCTTCATATTCCACTTCATTGAGTGCCAGATCGCCGGTCAGAGGGTCGGTTCCGCTCTGGTAGCAGGTTACCTGTGGTACCATGGCAGATGTCATGTCTTCCAGGCTGTCCCATGCATAGATACGGATCTGGTCACCGCTTTCGAAGGACATAGCTTCTTCCAGAGTGAAGTACTTTCCGGACTGATTCTTTCCGGCACCGGTTACGGTTACCAGCTGCTTATCCAGCAGCTTGCTTCCGTCTTTGCTATAGCGTGCAATCACAACCACACTGTCATCGCTGAAGTTGTGTGCGGTAAAGCCCTTTACTGCACCATTTTCCACATCCAGCTTCACGGTCGGTACGGTCACCATAACCATGAGGGAAGAGCATACGGTACGTTCTCCGTAGGAATTGCTCGGGTCGTTGGTGACTTCATATTCTCCGTCTTCATTGAGAATCACAGAGGTGGAGGAGCCGCCGCCATCCATGTTCAGCGCCTGTACTGCTCCCAAATCCTTCATATACTGACCCAGTTTTTCAATGGTGAAGCCCTGTGCTCCGTTGTTATAGCCTCTTCCGTCTACAACCACGAAGAAAACAGAACCATCTTCACGGATGCCCACTGCAGTACGTGGGTGTGTACCATGGCGGTATACATATTCTTCATCATAATCCGGATCAGAGGTATCGGTGACGTCATAATCGCTGAAGTCCTGTACCACTCCATCCTTTACCATCCAGAACTGTCCGCCGGATGCCTGTACCAGCTGATCCTTATAGGTTTCCCAATCTTCGCCGTAATCCCCAATGATGGCAGTACCATCTTCCAGGATACCGAAGAAAGCACGAAGCGGATAGTTTCTGGTAATGCCATCTACCACCACGCCTGGAGTCATAATTCCTTCCAGAATCTTGCCGCCGTCTTTTATCAGGTGTCCTTCCGGTCCATTATTGGTATAGAATTCTCCGTTAACTGCAGCGACCACGTCTTTTCCGACTGCTTCGGTCTGAATGGCCTGATTCTTTACGGTTTCTCCGTAGCTGTCCTTCCAGGTTCTGTCTCGCAGGTCATTATCATCATCGTCCGTCATTTCCAGCTGGACATCGTTCCTGGTGCCCACTGCGATGGAAATATTTTTATTATTCAGATCTACATCAATGATGTTTGCAACCTGCTTCAGGTTATCGGTGTCAGTAAAGGTCATCTGACGCAGGGTCACGCCTTCTGCCACCTGGGAAGTTTCATCGGACTGAATGGCTTCGGTAATCTGGCTTACCGTAATTACCACAGTTCTGGTTGCAGTTGCCGTATTTCCTGCCTTGTCGCTTACCGTATAGGTCAGGGTATATACACCAGGGGTATTACTGTCTACTTCACCGGTTACGGTGACTTGGGATTCCAGATTTTCATCCACATTGTCGATGATGTTCACGCCTTCCATCGGGTCGAAATCAGGGCCTGCAGCCACATTCTTTTCCACTGGCAGCAGGATGGTCGGTGCTTCTGCATCGCCATTTTCGTTCTTGGTCAGTGTAACCGTATCCATCAGGTTGGCCTCTGCACTGCCATCGTTGTCAGTAAAGCAGGTACTCAGTGTAAAGTGGTGTTCATCTACGTCTACATTGGTGATGGAAGGGCGGCTGTCCTGACGGCTTACCTTGGCATACTGCGTAATGATTGCATCGCTCTGCAGTGCATAGTACTTGCTTCCGCTTGCGGAGTTTGCTGTCAGGTATAATACATCTCCGGACGCCGGGTCGATGCCATCCTGGTCATCAGCCACGTTGGTTCCGTTCATCATGTAGCTGCGTGTATAAACATGGTCATGACCCATGAGTACCACGTCGATGTCATATTTACTGAAAATATTCGGCAATTCTTCTCTTCTCTGGATGATATCCGTATCATCATAATGGGTGGCAGAGCTGTATACGGAATGATGGAAGGTTACCACTTTCCAGTCTACGCCCTGTCCGTGTTCCCTCAGCACTTCATCGATGAATGCTTCATGGGATGCCGTGCTCAGATTGTTGGAGTTCAGAGAAATAAATAATACATTGTTGTAAGTAAACCAGTAGTCTCCGCCAGATTTGGAATCGCTGTCTGCAGTTCCATACTTCCTGCTGAGATTCGGCATATTGAAGCGTTCATTCCAGTACACACTTCCCACATCGTGGTTCCCGATGTTTGCAGCCAGAGCCAGACTCTTCAGTTCGTCCGGAGCCATAAATGCTGCGTATTCGTTGGCGTTGGAATTGTGTTCTACCTGGTCTCCGGCACTGAGCAGGAATGCACTGTCCTTAAACTGGCCGACTGCATATTCCAGTGTCTTTTCCCAGTTCTGGCCGTCCGTCCTGGTATCTCCACTGGAGCCGATCTGCGGGTCTCCGGCAAAGAGGAAGCGGAATGCTCCGTCAAAATCTCCTGTCTGGAAGGTATACACATCAGACCAGGCTTCTTCGTTGCCCACACGGTATACATACGTTGTGTTTTCTTCCAGTCTGCCGGTTTCTGCCTTGCTTGCATATTCATCCATTCCGGTTCTTCTGGTATCTGCAGTGAACTGTTTCATGCCTTCCTCTGCAGTTGGGAAGGTTCCGTCATTTTCATAGGCATCTGCCGGTGCAATCTGCAGGAAGGCAGTGCTGCCAGAAGTGCTGATCCAGTTGAAGTTTCTGGTAGTTTCATCGCTTCCCACATTGAAGGTCACGTCGTACACTTCCATGCTGGTATTCAGTGCGGTTTCCGCCACGTTCTTCAGTACCGGACGTACCAGCTGGCTGTCCATGGTCCAGGTGTTCTCAAAATCCCAGCCCAGGGTATCCTTATAAGTTGTTTCTTCGGCGAGCGCTTCATCGGTGACGGTTGCACCCTGTTCGTTGGATGCGTCTGCCCCTTCGGTGACTGCTGTGCCATTCAGCAATGCATTTTCGGATGCAATATTGTTTGTGAACACGCCGGCTGCCTTACCGATAATTCTGGCGATTGGTTTTCCTTTTACATTGCTTACGTTACCTGCCAGCAGGGCACAGTCAGAGATATAGGTATCTGTGTAACCATAGCCTGCAATACCGCCGGTGTTCTGTACATAAGAGTATACGTTCGGGATCGCATAACATTTTTCAATAGTGCCGTTGTGGTCCGCAACACCTGCGATGGCACCGGCTTCCCAGTTGGCTCTTACGCTGACCTGGGTGTAGCAGTTCCGGATGACACCATAGTTTCTGCATGCGATACCGCCTGCCATCCAGCCGCCATAAATCTTACCATTTACATAGCAGTTTTCGATGATGCCGTTGTTGTAGACTGCCAGCCCTGCCAGATGGTAGCTGTTGGAACTGGTATCTCCCTGCAGCTTCACGTTGGCCAGACCCAGATTTTTAATGGTGCCCACATTGTTCACAATCAGGGCAATATCTGTCTGGGAACCTGATGTCTGGATTGCCAGGTTTTCGATGGTATATCCAGCGCCGTCCAGAGTTCCGCAGAATACTTCCGCCGGTGTATAGTCTTCTGTAACGGTGATATTGTTTTTCAGAACGAAATTGGCCATTGGGTATTCTGCAATCTTCGCTAAATCTGCTTCGGTTTCCACATAAATGGTTTCCCCGGCAGCAGACTGTGCAGCGATTTCCGGTACGTTTTTTAATACCGGTCTTCCCAGGGTGTCATCCATGGTCCAGGTATTGGTGAAATCCCAGCCCAGGTTGGTGTAAGCAGCTTCTGCCTTCAGTGCTTCGTCTGTCACGGTCGCACCGTTTACAGTGGCATCGCCGCAGCTTTCTTCTGCTGCAGCCTGTCCCTGCAGTGTCAGGGATGCAGATGCAATATTTCCGGACAGGTTCTGATTCGGGTTGGACCTGCCCAGGATTCTGCCGATGGTAGTCTTGGCAGTATCGGCCATTTCCACAGATCCGGAAAGAACGGCACTGTTCTGAATGACAGCCGTATTGTCGCGTGCATAAGCAACCAGTCCGCCTGCATTATAGGTAGAGCTGTATACCTCAGCCTGTGCATAGCAGTTTTCTACCGTAGAACTGATTTCGGACACAGCCACCAGTCCGGCACTTTCGCCGTTTGCTTTGGATGTTACAACCGCATAACAGTTCTTAACGGTGCCGTAGTTGTGGGCTGCGATACCTGCTGTTCTGTGTCCCCCTTCCACAGACCCGGTCACATAACAGTTTTCAATGATACCGGTGTTGGACGCTGTAATACCAGCAGCCCAGCAGTCATTATCCATACGTGCGCTGTAGATAGATACACCTGCCAGACCCAGATTTTTAATGCTTCCGCTGTTGTTTTCAATTAGAGCGGCCTTATTGGCTGTACCGGTGGCAGCCACCATCAGACCGGTGATCGTATGTCCGTCACCGTCCAGGGTACCGCTGAAAGAAGAAATCGGTGTGAAAAGTCCATCCATCTGGATGTCAGCAGTCAGTTTGAAGGTTCCCGATGGATTTTCACGAATCAGCTCCAGATCCGCTGCAGCTGCGATTTCAGTCACCACAACAGGCACTTCTTCACTGCCCTGACCCGGTTCCGGTACATTTTTCAGTGACGGATAATCGTTATCGATGGTCCAGATCGTTTCCGTATCCCATCCCAGGGTATCCTTGTATAAAGCTTCACTCTTCAGTTCTTCGTCTGTTACAGTCAGGCCGTTCTTGTTATCTAAAGTACCGTCTGTAACAGGGCTGTTCTGCACCAGTGCGCGGGCAGAAGCTACGTTGTTCACATAAACAGGCTTCGCCTTTTCCTTCCCGCAGATGCGTGCGTAACTGGTATTGCCTGCGGAAGTCAGAGTTGCGGAACCGCCGGTAACAGCGTTATTTCGGATGATCACACTGGTATCCGCACTGTAAGCCACCAGAACACCTACATTATACTTGTTGGTGAAAACAGTAGCATTGGTCCAGCACTTTTCAATTACAGAGTTGGCCCTCATAACTGCTGCGATGCCGCCGCATTCAACTTGCGCAGCAGCATCCACGTGTGTATAGCAGTTTCGGATAGTTCCATAGTTTTCTGCTGTAATGCCGCCCACACGGTATCCTCCGTTAATGGTGCCGGTCACATAGCACTGTTCTATGGTACCGTAATTGTTCGCTGCAATACCGGCAGAAAAATAGTTGTTTGCATTGAGGCCGGTAAGATTTACCTCGTACAGACCCAGCTTCTGAATGGTGCCTTCATTGGTAACCACCAGGGCTGCCTGAGTTGGGCCTGAGGTAATTGCGGTGATGGTCAGGTTGGAAATGGTATGTCCATTTCCGTCCAGAACTCCACTGAAGGAGTCAATTGGTGTAAATTCCCCCGTCATGGTGATGTCATCTGTCAGCTGGAAGTTTCCGGATGGGTTTTCACGGATTTTTTCCAGATCTGCTTCTGAGCTGATGGCAATCATGCCGCTGGCATTGCTGCCTTCGCTGCTGCCGTCATCGGCCCACGCATAGGTGGTCGATGACATCATGCTCAGACACATTGACAAAATGATCAGCAGACTGAGAATTTTTTTCGTTGTTTGCTTCACATAGGTTTGTCTCATTTCTTTTACCTCCTTGTGGCCCCATTGTATCTTTTCCATGTTAAAGGCTTATAAAAGGAACGGTAAAACCTGCGTAAAACTTTTTCCTATTTCAGTTCTTCCAGACTCCGAAACACATAACCTTTCTGTTTCCATCCCTGAATCAGTTCCTGCAGGATTTCTGCATTGGTTTTCGATGTAGAATGAAGCAGAACGATGGCTCCCGGATGAATCCGGCGGTTCAGAAGGTTCAGAGCCTCTTCTCTGGCAGGCTGTTTGTTTTCGTACCAGTCTACGTAGGCCAGACTCCAGAAGACTGTGGTGTATCCCAGTTCGTCTGCCTGTTTCAGGTTTTCTTCGCTGTACTTTCCCTGGGGCGGCCGGTAATACTTTTTCATTTCGCTGCCAGTCACGGTACGGTATACCGCTTCCAGCTGTTCCAGTTCCTTTTTAAAATCTTCTTTAGATGCGATGGCCGACATGTCGGGATGATGCATGGTATGGTTTCCCACCAGATGCCCCTCCGCCTCCATCCGTTTCACCAGGTCCGGATTTTCTTCCATATAGTTTCCTACCAGAAAGAATGCAGCAGGTACTTTTTCATCCTTCAGAACATCCAGAATTCCCGGCGTATATCCGTTTTCATAACCCGCATCAAAGGTCAGGTAGATGCATCTGTCTTTCACATCCTGTTCCGTCCCGTAAAACCATGCATCGTACTGCTGCAGGTATTCTCTGGTGGCGTTTCCCACCGGCGTTTTTCCTTCTTCCTGGAAACTGAGTCCCCAGTTCCCTTCTGCAGCCGCATTGACAGCCTCACTCAGTGTCTGAACCTGCAGTTCTTTTTTTTCAAAGTTTTTCATAATCTGATTTTTCGTTACTGCTGCTCCTCCTACCAGCATAACCGTTATCACCAGTGCATTCATAACTTCTTTCTTCATAAAAAATCACCTCATGGCAGTCTATGCCACGAGGTGAGTCATCATTCAGCATTTATGCTATTTGGTGTTTTCAGCCACAATCTTACGGTAGCCTTCCAGGTTCTGACGGAGCAGTTCCGGTGTATCCAGTTCATATGGACAGCGCTTCTTACACTGACCGCAGTCGATACACTTGGTGATGCGTTCCATTTCTTCCTGTTTTTCTTCGGTAATCCAAGGCGCAACCGGACCACGGGTCATCATGAGAACCATTCTGGCACAGTTATTGATTGGAATACCCACAGGACATGGCATACAGTATCCGCATCCGCGGCAGAATCCGCCCTTCAGTTCTTCCCTGTCCTTTTCAATGACAGCCTTCACTTCTTCGTCTTCCATGGTCGGTACATTTATAGCGCATCCCAGGAATTCGTCCAGTTCTTCTTCCTTCTGTACGCCCCAGATTGGAAGCACACCTGGGAACTGGTTCAGATAAGCATAGGCTGCACGGCCATTCTGAATCAGACCGCCGGACATCCCCTTCATGGCGATAAAGCCCATATCCGCTTCTTCACAAAGCTGGAGAATCCGCAGTTCCTTCTCGGTAGACAGATAATTCAGCGGGAACTGGAGGGTTTCATACAGTCCGGATGCAATCGCTTCTTCAGCCACAGCAAGGCGATGGTTTGTAATGCCGATATGGCGGATTTTGCCGGCCGCCTTTGCTTCCAGCAGGGCGTCATACAGTCCGTCTTCACCGCCCGGCTTCGGACAGAACGGGGTATTATGAAGCTGATACAGGTCCACATAACCGGTCTTCAGCTGACTCAGGGAATAATCCAGTTCTTCCTTCAGCTTTTCACCGGTCAGAGCCATGGACTTGGTTGCGATGAAGATGTTTTCTCTCACATCGGCCAGAGCCAGTCCGATCTTATGTTCACTGTCAGTATAAAATCTTGCGGTATCGTAGAAATTCACACCATGTTCGTATGCCTTGCGGAGCAGTTTTACCGCTTCTTCATCGCTGATTCTCTGAATCGGCAGTGCACCGAAACCATTTTTATCGGCCAAAATTCCTGTTTTTCCAAGTCTGACTTTTGTATTCATTAAAGTAACTCCTTTTCTTTTCCTGCACGGAACGCTTCAATCATGGTGCCGGTCAGACTGATTCTGCCGGATGCTTCCGGTATTTCATCTCTGTACAGCCATTCGCCTACAGACAGTTCCTCTTCATCCAGATGGATTTCGTCGGATCCATCCAGGTCGCACCAGAATCCCATGAGCAGGGTATCGCTGAAGGACCATGGCTGGCTGCCGCAGTAACGGATGTTTTTCACGCAGACGCCCACTTCTTCCATCACCTCACGGCGTACAGTATCCTCGATTGGCTCGCCAATCTCAGCAAAACCTGCAATCAGAGCATACCGTGTGTAGCTCCGTCCGCTGTATTTGGTCAGCAGAAGCCGCTCCCCATCGGTCACGCCTACGATGACTGCAGGGGAAATCTTTGGATAAATGGTATTGCCGCAGACCGGACAGCGGAGCATACGCTCCTTTTCAGAATGTACCAGTTCACCGCCGCATCGTCCGCAGTACTTGTTATTATCGTACCAGTTTTTCAGCTGCAGTCCTGTAATTCCCGCAAAACACTGCCACAGAGGCTCGGATTCACGGAACACGCTGCTCTCCATGGAGAAACGCTGTGCTGCGGTTTCCGGCAGTTCCGGTTTTTCCTTCAGCAGGTAATATCCTGTTTCATCAATGGTGAAGAGATAAGTGCACTCTTCTGCTGCCGCTGCAGCACCGGGTCCCAGATCACGGAACCGCGGGAAAATAAGATTCTGTGGAGAATCCGGTGTTTCACCCGGCTCCCAGCCCGACAGCACGCTGTCGCCCTCATAATAGAGTGCAAAACTTTCCGGCTTCGGCGGTACCGGCTTGTATTCATTACGATAAACGTGTGGATAAATGTTCTGAATCACTTGTATCTCCTCTATCTTCTTCCGTCCCAGCAGTAGGTGCAGAGTTTTTCTTTCGGCAGACCGGTGGCTTCAATCATATCGTCCAGACGGCAGAAACGAAGGGTAGTGAAGCCCATTTCCTTACGGATTTCTTCTACCATAGCATCGTACTTTTCAGTGTTCGGATCTGCGTATTCAGCCAGAGTTTCCCTGGTTTCCTGACCATCTTCCAGTCTGTGTATGACACGTCTGGAAATCAGGTCCATTTCGGACTTGGATCTGGAGAAGTTAATGTAGCGGCAGCCGTACATAATCGGCGGACATGCCGGACGGATGTGAAGTTCCTTAGCCCCGATTTCAAAGAGGAATTCTGCAGTTTCGCGCAGCTGGGTGCCTCTTACGATGGAGTCATCGATGAGAACGATACGCTTGCCGCGGATCAGTTCGTCTACGGTCAGCAGCTTCATCTTGGCAATCAGGTCACGCTTGGACTGGATAGACGGTGTAAAAGAACGCATCCAGGTCGGAGTATATTTTATAAACGGACGGGCAAACGGAACGTGAGAAGCGTTTGCATAACCAACAGCAGCTGCAATACCGGATTCAGGAACACCTGCTACGATGTCTGCACTGACATCACCGATTTCAGCGTCACGTTTGGCCATGTTTTCACCGGTGCGGTTACGCATTCTTTCTACAGAGATACCTTCATAGGAAGTAGCAGGGAAACCGTAATATACCCACAGGAAGGTACAGATCTTCATATCGTCGCCTGGTTCCAGAAGGGTTACACAGCTTCTTTCTGTGATTACCACGATTTCACCAGGTCCCAGTTCCTTATAATCTTCATACTGGAGGTTTCTGTATGCAAAGCTTTCGAAGCTTACGCAGTAACCATCTTCTTTCTTACCCACTGTAATCGGTGTTCTGCCCTGAATATCTCTTGCCGCATATACGCCGGCCTGATTCATCAGCAGGATGGACATGGAGCCGTCAATCACTTCCTGGGCATAGTGAATCCCTTCAATCAGATTTCCCTTCTGATTAATCAGTGCTGCTACCAGTTCGGTTGCATTGATTTCGCCGCCGCTCATTTCCTGGAAATGGCCGTGACCGTTGTCAAACAGACCCTGAACCAGCTGGTCCGCATTGTTAATCTTACCTACGGTGGCCAGTGCGTAGGTACCGTGGTGAGAACGGATGATCAGAGGCTGCGGCTCATAGTCGGAAATACATCCGATACCGAATTTGCCCTTCATGCTCATCATATCTTTACCGAATTTTGTACGGAAAGAAGCATTCTCAATATTATGAATTGCACGGTCAAATCCCTTTTCAGTGTCATATACCGCCATCCCTCCGCGGCGAGGTCCCAGATGGGTCTGATAGTCTACCCCAAAATATAAGTCAAATACGCAGTCATCCTGCGATGCTGCGCCGAAAAATCCGCCCATATACGTTCACGCTCCTTGTTTTCTTTCTCGAATATACGTGCAGAAAACTGCACCACTGCTCTTCAGTGTATCACATTTTCTGACAATTTACTATAAATATTTTACTTCCACTCAAACCCACCGGCGCCGTCAGCTTCCAGCGTGCTGCTGAAGAAGGTCTTTGCCATTTCAATCAGGTAAGTGATGTCTTTTGCACCTGCGCTTTCATAGGAGGAATGCATAGCCAGCTGCGGCAGGCCAATATCTACGGAGTTTACGGATACCTGGGATGTGGAAATGTTCCCCAGAGTGGAGCCGCCGGCGATGTCTGACCGATTGGTATAAATCTGTGCCGGCACCTCCGCCTTTTCACAGAGCATCTTCAGCACGGCTGCAGATACCGAATCTGACGAATATTTCTGATTGCCGCTGAACTTGATAACGATGCCGCCGTTCATCTTCGGACGGTTCACAGAATCAGACAGATCTCCCCGGTTTGGATGGACTGCATGAGCATTGTCAGCGGAAATCAGAA
>JAFYNS010000006.1 GCA_017556505.1 Bacillota bacterium
ACTTCTGTATCAGCGAGAACCAGGATTTTCTGACCCTTCATCATGCCAGAACCGTTCACTTCCCAGTTCATGAACTCACTTGCAGTTTTCGTAAATTCACATTCCGGCAGAGTATACCACCCACATAGAACTGTCACCGAATCCATGGTTCCTGTTCCGCCGTTTCCGTTGAAGCTGACTGTTGCTGTTTTTCCCAGCTCGTACCATACTGCAGTGAGGGTTTGGTCAGATGAAAACGTGATAGACTCGCCAGCTTCATGGAACCTGCCTTTGCTGTCCTTCCACGCCACGAATGCTTTACCCGCCGGAGCATTGAACTGACAATCTGGCAGCCGATAGGATGCCCTGCCCGCGCCCGAAGCAGAATTCGTTTCATACGCGGTTACCGAAACACTGTTCATGGAACCGGTGCCATCTCCCGAATCAAATGACACCTTATAAATCGGATATGCATCATAGAATGCCTCCAATATGCTGTCTGAATTGATGGTGAGGACTTCCCCGGCGGAGACTTGTCTGACATCGCCCCAGTTTCCGGATGCATCCTTCGCCCGATAAAACCATCTGTCGAAGCTGTAATGATAGGCATCAGTATCCTGCAGCTGGTTTGGTGCAGGTACTGTGTATTGACTGCCTTTGGCTACTGATATGTACTGTGTTTCATCTGTATAGCCATCGGCATGAATTTGTATTTCAATCTCACAGGTTTCAGACCATAAAGCAGTAACGGTCATTGGCCCGGTGACGGTAATCTGGTCTCCCGGTTTCTTAGTCTCACCGTTCACCTGCCATCCTGTAAAGCTTGCTGCTTTCGGTGCTGTAAATCCGTTTTCCGGCAGAGTATACTTTGTGCCGTGCACAGCCTTTCCAGCTGTCATGGTACCAGTACCTCCACCTGCATCGAAAGTAATCGTCCAGATGTCGCTCCACTGTGCTGTGAGGGTAATATTGGACTGTACTGTGATAGCAGTGCCGGGAGCCTTCACACCGTCCTCGTTATTTACCTTCCAGCCCTTGAATGCCTTATCCGCAGGTGCAGTAAATCCATTCTCCGGCAGAGTATATGCACCGCCATCGCCTACTTTTACCTCTGTCATAGTGCCGCTTCCGCCGCCCGCATCGAAGGTAATGGTACGGATGTCGCTCCACTGTGCTGTGAGAGTGACATCAGAAGTTATCGTAATCGTTTCTCCCGGTGCCTTCACACCGGCTTCGTTATTTACTTTCCAGCCCTTGAAGGCCTTATTCTGCGGGACAGTAAATCCGTTTTCCGGCAAAATATACTGTCCGCCATCCCCCACTTTTACCGCTGTCATGGTGCCGCTTCCACCGCCGGCTGCAAAAGTAATGGTATACACATCGCTCCAGACAGCCTTCACGGTTACATCATCAGTTACTGTGATGGTGTCGCCGGGGTATTTTTCTACTTCGCCGATCTGCCAGCATTTGAATGCCTTATTTACAGGTGCTGTAAATCCATTCTCCGGCAGAGTATATTCGTGTCCTTCATAACTGTCCACGGAAGACATGATTCCTGTACCACCGTTTCCGTAAAAAGCAATCGTATGAGGTACTTTCAGTTCTGTTGTAATAAGCTGTCCGTTTACCAGTATGCTGGCACCAGTCGGTGTCACGCCTTCCGGCAGGTAAAGATATACCATGCCATTTGCCGGGGTCACATCCTTAGCACCATAAGATCCTTTAGACAGTGTAATCTGCGTAAAGGTGCCGCCGTCTGCCTCCTGGGTCAGTCTGAAGGCACGCAAAGTCAAAGAATCGGTGCCGTTCGTCGGATTGGTCACACCATTTGGAGCGGAAATACTGCCGCCGGTAATGGTAACCGCACCTCCGTTGCCGATTCCTGCTGCGCCGCCCAGGCCACCGCCGGAAATGGCAATTGTACCACCGGAAATGCTGATGCTGCCGCAGGCCATAGGCTCACTGGACTGTGCTCCATTACCGATGCCTGCACCATAATAGGTCTCCTCAATATCGATGATGCCCCCTGTGATGTTAATCTCAGGAATTGTACCGTAGACACCGCTGCCGATGCCTGCACCGCTCATGTTCTTATTATCCACATCTGTACCAATATGAATATCCCCACCATTGATGGTTATGGAGCCGGTTACAGAATTACCTGCACCGCCGATACCTGCACCACCATTTCTTCCAGTAGCAATAATGGTACCGCCATTCACGGAGATGTTTCCCAGCGTTGCTCTGCTCTCTTCTTCAGAAGCCTTACCGTTGGCACCAATACCGGCCGCTCCAAGGCCGTAGTTGGTGTTCCCATTCTGACATTCTGCAGTCAAGCTGCCCGCTGTCATGCCGTCACCGGAGATAGAAGTAATCGTTAAATCAGCTCCCTGCGGCACATTGACCGCAGCAAAAATACCGCCTCCGCCGCCGACCAGTTTGTTTGTTCCATCCAGAATCAGAGTGACCGCTGCACCGCTGTCCAGCTTGATTGCACTGCTGCCGATGGAGCTTCCTATTTCAATATTCACATTGTGCAGGATGATGTTCGCAGTAACGCCCTCGTAAATACGAATGCGGTTTTTCGTTACGTTCCCCGACCCGTAAATATAGTAGTTCCCGGATTTTGTGATAGACAGTGTATTCACAACACCCTCTGCAGGATATTCTGCCTCGATATCATATGCAGTGTATCCTTCAGGAACGTCAGAGACCGCCCCGGCATAAACCGCCATGGCCTGCCCCGGCATCATGGTCCACACCAGAGCGCAGCAGAGCACCAGGTTCAAAATCCGTTTCATTTTCGTGATTAAACATGTTTTCATAATCCATAAACCTCCTTACGGCAAATTTTGCCGGACTGCAGGAAGGAGCGGGCCTTTCTGCAGGAATTTGGCTCATTATATCATATCTGTGCTTTCCCGTGTGCGGATGCACGTATTTGGTCGTTTTTGCACGTATTTGGTCTTACCCTGCTCCCATCCCTGTGGTAGAATAAATCGTACCCTGATTAAGATTTAAATGTGTGTGAGGTGATTTCCTTGAAAATCGCAGTTTGTGATGATGATTCCATCTGCAGAGAGCAGATTATGAAACTGTTAAACGACTATACGGAAGGCAGGGACGTCTCAGTTTCCGTATACGAAAATGCCGCCCAGCTTCTGGATGCCGCAGACAGGATGGGAGGTTTTGATATCTACATTCTGGATGTCATTATGCCCGGTCTCAGCGGGATTCAGCTGGGAAGCCGGCTTCGGGAGGCGGGTTTTGACGGCAAAATCCTCTATCTGACGTCCAGCTCCGAATTTGCCATTGACGCCTTTAAAGTGCAGGCCTCTGACTATATACTGAAACCGGTGCAGGCGACGGAATTCACTGCGGCACTGGACAAGCTGATTTCTGCTGCAGCCGTCCGGAAAGAAAAAAGTCTGATTATAAAAACCAAAGACAGCAGCATCAAACTTTCCTTCGACAGCATCCTGTACGCAGAACTGATTCAGAAGACCATCGTCTACTGCCTGCTCAACGGCAAACAGGTAGAAAGCACTTCCATCCGCTCCACCTTCTCCGAAGCAACCCAGGAGCTGCTGAAGGATTCCCGCTTTTCCCTGTGCGGAAGCGGGCGGGTTGTCAATCTCAGCTATATTGTGGAAATTGACAGCGAAAATCTGTATTTTAAAAATGGCACGAAAATTTATGCAGGACGCCGAGCCGTCCGGGAACTTCGTTCCGTATGGTACGATTTCTGGTTTAATGGAGGTGAGTAAATGACTCTGATCCGTGAGTTTTCAACCATGTATGCATCCATGTTCAGCTTCGTCCTGTTCATGATTCTCTTCGAGTCCCGTTATCCGAAACGGAAAACACTGACTCTGACGCTTTCGCTCATGGTTCCTCTGATGCTTTTAAATTTCGTACTGCTGTACATACTGGGACCTGTAACCATGAGTACGCTGCTTCTTCTCACCTGCAGCCTTCCGAGCCTGATTTTCTTCTGGATTCTGGCAAAAAACCGGGATGGCAGATTCTTCTTCACCTTCTGCTTCGCGGATACGCTGATGCTGGAAATCATCGACATTACTGCAATTCTGGATTTTTATCTGGGGAACACCTATCTGTTCATGGCTGCTGCAAGGCTGATTCTGTGCCCGCTGCTGGTTTTTGCAATGTATCGGTGGGTACGTCCGGTCTATCTGGATCTTCAGGAAAAAATTAATAAAGGATGGTATATCTTTGCTGTAATTGCTCTGCTTTTCTACGTGGTGCTTTCTCTGTCCATCAGTGTGCCGACCCATATTCTGGAGCGTCCGGAGCAGCTGCCTGCATTTCTCCTGCTTCTGGTTCTGATGCCTGCCATTTATCTGCATATTTTCAGCACACTGCGGTACCAGCAGAAGGCGCATGAAATGACGGAAAAAGATCAGATCCTGCGAATCCAGGTTGCCAATCTGGCGGCACGCATGAACGATTATATTCAGGCCGATAATAAATTCCGGACCGAACGGCATGATTTCCGTCACAGGATGACTGCCATCGCCGGTCTGATTGAAAAAGGGGAATATGAAGAGCTCCGCTGCCTGGTGCAGGAATACAGTGATACCCTTTCCGATATACAGGTGCAGCGGTACTGTGACCATGCGGTCATTGACGCGGTGCTGGCATCCTATCTGCCGCACGCACAGCAGCAGGGAATCCGTATCAGTACCAGATTGGCATTCCCGGATAAACTGCCGGTGAATGAGGCGGAACTGGCCACTGTATTCGCCAATGCACTGGAAAATGCAGTCAACGCCTGTGAAAAAGTTCCGCTGCAGAAACGGTATCTGGAA
>JAFYNS010000076.1 GCA_017556505.1 Bacillota bacterium
GAAGGCTCCGGCTCCGGCGGAGTTGTAACTCCTCCATCCGGTGGACTGGATTTTGGTCTGTCCGAAGATGAAATCGTAGGTTATGTAACTGTAAGTTTTGAAGACAAGGGCGTGCGTGTGGCAGGCGAAGATGTGGATGAGGCGTTCCAGAAACCGTTCGGAAGCATTATTTCCTCAACTCGTGTACCTTTCAAAGCATATGATACCATTGCATCTGTAACTCTGCGTCTGCTGGAAGCCAAGGGTTATGATGAAGCACATACCGGTTCCGAATTCAGTGGCTTCTATCTGCAGTCCATTAAGGGAAGCGGTACCGGAAACAGGTGGTTCGGTGAATTCGATGCGGGTCAGGATTCCGGCTGGATGATAACCCAGAACGGTATTTTCATCGATAAGGGTGCATCTGAATTCCAGGTGAAAAGTGGTGACAGAATTAAGTGGCAGTACACCTGTCAGCTGGGTAAGGATATCGGTGATACATATTATGACCGTACAGAAGGCGGCGTGGCAGTACTTCCATCTGATGCGCCAGAAGTAACTCTGATGGATGAATCCGGTGCAGCTGTGGAAGGTGGCAAGGTTGTCTACGATTCTGCAAGTAAGACTTTAACCATCACACCAAACGATGGTTACGAACTGAAAGATGTAAAAGTGAACGGCGTATCCAAGGGTGCGGTAACTTCTCTGACAGGTTTGAAAGCCAGCGACAAGGTTGAAGTGATTTTTGTCAAAGTGGAAACTCCGGAAGAAGAGCAGGAAGTACTGTCTGTAAACGTGAAGGAACTCCTTAATGACCTGACTCCTGTAGCACGCTCCGTGAAGACTGAAAAGAAGAACGTAAAGGTTACCCTGAAGCTGGACGCTGCCGATAAGGAAATCATCGGTAAGATTGAAGCGGCAGGCTATACCGTGAAGTACAACTTCTACCGTTCCACTAAGAAATCTTCCAAGTATGAATCCATGCTGATTAAGGAAGGCAAGACTTACACTAACACCATAGGTAAGAAGAACCAGATGTACTACTACAAGGCACGCGTACAGGTTTACGACGCAGAAGGAAAGCTGATTGCGAGAACAGCACTGAAAGACTGCTGGTATGCAAACAGACAGTGGACCAAGTAGCAGACATTAGAACACCAAAACTTCAATATGTCATGCGCATATTGGTCTCCTTGAACATGGCCGGGTTTCCGGCCATGTTCTTTTTTTGCGAACCCTGTTTTTATTGTATCTGTCGAAATCTGACAAATCTGCATATTTTGTGCTGGTTGCCGTCAACAATGCCGAAAACCGTTGAAAATCAGCGTTTTCTGTTGGAAAATAGTCTAAAAAAATCTCAAAACTGTACTGAAAGTAAAATTCATTTATGCTACCATATTCATACAGCAATTACATGTATTTCCGGAAATTGCATCACTGAATTATGATGTAAGGAGAAGTGAATATGAGTTCAAACAATATCAGAAATCTGCATGCGCAGAGTGGGCCAGACCCGGATGAGTTCTGGACTTTTGAGGATGATTTTATCTTTATGATGGTCATGCAGGATGCGAAAATCTGTACAGAATTCCTGCGGATGGTACTGCCGAAGGAGGATTTTGAGGAGGTGAAAGTGTACAAGCAGGAAAATCCCCTGTTTGTGGATCCGTCCTTATCAGAAGGAAACTTCAGCGTAGAAACCCAAAAAACTCTGAAATTTCAGCGTGATAAGCATGGCGTACGGCTGAATGCTCTGGCTAAGGGTGCAAAGCAGTGGTCCTCCATCGAGATGCAGAACTGGAAAGAACCTGACCTCGGCAAGCGGAGCCGCTATTACCGCTGCAATACGGATTTGGACCAGCTGTCAGCCGGTGCTGACTACAGCGAACTGAAAAACAGCTACGTGATTTTTATCTGTACTTACGACCCGTTCGGACTGGATGAACCTGTCTATTCTTTCCAGTCCTGGGACTGCAAAAATAACTTGAATCTTGGGGATTCTGCCTTTACAATTGTACTTAATACGAAGTGTTCACCGGAGAAGGTGCCGCCGGAGCTGAAGGCGTTTTATGATTACATGAACGACCCGATGCAGCGTGAAGGCAGTCAGCTGGTGAAGGACATCGATGACCGCGTGCGGAAGTACAATACGAATGATTGGAGGGTCAAGCGCATGAGATTCGAAGAACTGAGGCGGGAACAGTATGAAAAGGGCCTGGCGGAAGGCGCTGCCGAAATGCAGGAACGGCTGAATAAATTGCTTATTCTTTTAGCAGAATGTGGGCGCCTTGAGGATGCGGTTAAGGCTGCGTCCGACCCTGTCTTCCAGCAGCAGCTTCTGGAAGAGTTTGGGCTGGCGGAGCAATGAACGGAATTATATTGGCATGCAGCTCTCTGAAAGATTATGTGGAGGCTGCGCAGATGAAAGTCGGAAGTGCGTTTCCTGTTATGTATCTGAATCGGATCTATCACCGGGATCCGCAGGAAATGAAGCAAAACATCCTTGCAGCACTTCGGGAACTGCCGGAGACGGCAGACACCGTGCTTGTGGCAATGGGGTTTTGCGGCGGATCGTGGGAAGGAGTGCAGGCTCCATGCACTTTGGTGATACCGAGAATTGATGACTGTGTTTCCCTGCTGCTTCAAACCGGCGATAAACCAATCAGCAATCTGAAGGAAGAAGGCCATTTATACGTGCGGGAAAAGGATCCGCGAAGGGAATCTTTTCATGCAATTTTTGAAAGCCTAACCCGGAATATTGATGCGGAGACAAAAGCACGCTACCACAATGACTGGAAGCAGCTGTATCAAAGCATCGATATTATGGACACCGGCTTAAACGACTGCAGAAGGCCGGAATATGAGGCGGAAGTGCGAAAAGATGCGGACTGGCTCGAGGCTGATTTAACCTATGTATTGGGCGGAACACACCTGCTGGAAAAACTGTTTGCCGGAAAGTGGGATGAACAGTTTCTGGTTCTGCACAAGGGTGAGCAGATAGAGGAAGCACAGATTTTACAGGGGAATTTCTGAGCAAAATATTACCTCAGGGGGTTACATTCTTCCGGCTCTTATGCTATAATAGATACATTGAAAACTGAATAGAAGATTTATGTCCGGCGTCGCAGCCGGTTAAAAGGGAAACAGGTGTAAGTCCTGTGCGGTCCCGCCACTGTAAGGAAAGAGTGCCTTCTGATTATGTCACTGGTTGAATGACTGGGAAGACAGAACGGTGCGAAGACATCCGAGCCAGGAGACCTGCATGAGTCTGAAATTACGAAAAGCACGCTACGGGTAATTAGGGTGAAACGGTTTCCTTTCTGTTTTGATAATTATCAGCTGTGGCACTGCCGCAGCTTTTTTATTTGATTTGTCCATGACCAGGATAATACTGTTCATGCCTGAGCCGATTCTGACAGTATATACCTGATGGAACATATTTACCTTTGTGGTCCGGCTTCGTTACCAGCTGGACCATAAAGTTCAAGATGAGCTCTTTTTATCTTTTTTCAGGGGCGGGGATTCCCCGGGAATTCCCGTCCCACCCTTATGTGGCTGAATTTACAAGGAGGAATTAACATGAGAGTAGAATGGTTTGAAAATCCGGATAATGTTGCATACGTGAATATTGATGATTTTGCAGACAACTTCGGCAAGGAAACCGGCATCTCCGGACTTCGGGAAAAAATCGAGGAATTCCGGCAGAATCCAACTGCAGAAGGGGTGGTTCTCATCGGAAAGAAACGATCCGCTCTGAAGCTGTTTATTCCGGATCTGGTATTCAGCAAACACATCGATATGGGGGAAACCGTTTGGGTATATATCGGTGAAATGTATCCGGCCTACTGTCTGTACTGGCCGATGCCGGAAGAACAGATGTAATGTACTTTTAAGTTTTCCATTTTAAGGCGTAACAGCCGAAAAAAGAGGTCTGTGTCCAGTAATCTGTAACCTGGTGGCAGACCTCTTTTACGTATTTGTCGTATGCCGTCGGAATTTGACGAACGATTTAGCTTGGGCATAGGTGTGATTTATGGTAAAATATTACAAAAGAACTTCGTGCACGATCGTTCTGAATCATCAGAAAGGATTTGAAGTTATGTTGAAGAAAAAATACCATAAGTTTACGGAACAGCTCATGTTTGCTATCGTTATGCGGGATGCCATGCTTTGCAGAGAACTGATAGAAAGAATTATACCGGACCGTAAGGTGCGGGAAATCCGCTTTTCTGACAACCCGGTCATGGACTCCCTCGCAAAATCCATAGCCGATGATGCTGACCGGAAGACTGATTCTGACAGGACTTCCGGCTGGATGACAGCGGAAACAGAGAAAGTTATCATACCAGCACTGCTGTCCAAGTCGGTGCGTTTTGATGCCCTCTTTGAGGATGAAGATGCCTGGTTTGATATCGAAATGCAGGTGGACTGGGAACCGGAACTGCCTTTGCGGACTCGTTACTACCACGCTTCCAAGACCATTACTTCACTGGGATCGGGAGATGATTATCATCAGCTGAAGCCTGGGTACGTAATTTTCCTCTGTCTGTTTGATCATTTCAGACTGGGTGAGGCTGTATACCGATTTCAAAATATGGAAGAAAACTTGCACTTGCCTTTGAACGACAAACAGTTTACAATTATTCTAAACTTGAAATGCTCGGAAACAAAGATTCCTGAGAAACTGCGGTCGTTCTACCAGTATGTGAACCATGGGGATGCCGGCGATGATACATTCACGCAGCGGATTAAAGAAATGGTAGACCGTGCCAATGAGAGTACGGAGGTGCAGAATATGATTAGTGTGGCAAGTGATTTTGCGTATATCGAAAAGAAACTGAAGGCAGAAATTGAAACGCTGGAAGCGCAGAAGGAAACGCTGGAAGCGCAGAAGGAAACGCTGGAAGCGCAGAAGGAAACGCTGGAAGCCCAGATGAAGAAGCTGGAGTCTCAGCTGGAAAACGAAAAGCTGGAAATTGCCAGAAAGATGAAGGAGCAGGCTATTCCTGCTGAAATGATTGCTGCGATAACGGGTCTGGAACGGAAGGCATTGGAAACATTATAGCTTAAAATGAAAAAGAAGGCCTTCCGCCAGGTTGCAGAACCTGGAAGAAGGCCTCTTTTGCAAATATCAAATAAATCCGTAGAGAATTTTAACAGTATTGGCAATTGGCTGTCTGGATGACAGGCGGCGTGCGAAACCTGTGGTCTGCATGAAAGAAATCTGTTTCATTCCCTGCGGATTTCGAAGCGTTTTCTCTGAAATATCGAAGAATTCACAACGTTCAGAGTCAGCGATATGCTTTAAGTGTCTGTTCATTTCTTCGATATCTTTGCAGCCTTCATGATTCTTCAGGGAGATGATTGCAATGGTACATTTTTTGTCCTGCTGACGGATGTGGGAAACCAGACTGCGGTATTTCTGATCGAAAGCTGTGCTGTTTTCTGCAAAATCTTCCAGATCTGCTTCTCCGATGTGCAGAAGCAGGGTCTGTGGGTGAAGCGGCAGGATGCAGGAATCATATAATTTGATTGCGTCTTCTACAGACAGATTCTGGAAGCTGCGGTTGTACAGTGCGGTTTCCATATCAAAGGCCTGACGGAGCTCTCCTGCAGGAATTGCTGTGTCCTCGGAACCACCGAAAATTACGGTTCCGACACGTTCTGCAATTTCATTGAGGAAGCTGTATTTTTTTATTTCTGTGGTATACATATTAATAACCTCCGGAAAGTGTTAACTTTCTATCCAGGAATACGTTTCTGAAATATACGAGCAGATTCAGGGATACGATAGCCAGATTAATCAGGTAGGCTACCAGAACGTAGTTGATCTGTCCGGTGAGAACCTTGGCAGTAATACCTGCGATGTATCCGGTGATAATCAGCAGGATGAATGGAAGGCTTGTGCTCTTGGCTGTACGGGATTTATATGCCTTCATCAGGTTTAAAGGCCAGGAACAGCCAAAGCAGATTAACATAAGTGTTTCTAAAAGTGAACTCATAATTTATTACCTCTTTTCTATCTGTTTATCTTTCAATGTGACACAAGCTTACCACCGGGGAAATAAAAAAGCAATTTTTCGAAATATAAGAAAAGAAAAAGAAGAAATCCATTTTTCTTACTTTCAAAAGTATTTTCAAAAGTCGGAAAATGGAGGATAATGGACATAGTGAACGATGTAGAAGGAGGGCAGGAATGAAAACAATCCGCAGGAAATTTTTCTGGACACAGATGATTATTATAGTTACCCTTTCTCTGCTGCTGGGAGTTGCCGGTACTGTCATGAATCTGTACTCTGAAATGAATAAAAGAGACCAGAATCTTCAGAATGCCGCAGAGGCTGTGTCTTATTCCATGAATCTGACGGGAAGCGAACTGAACCGTGAGGATATATCTCCGGAAACCTCAGATTATCTGGACACGTTTAAGAACGTGATGGATGATATTGATGTAATTTCTGTCGTAAACAGTGAAGGGGTGCGTGTGTATCACTCCAATCACAGCCTGATTGGCACAGCATATGAAGGCAGCTGGCCATATTTTGGTGAGGAAAACGGAAATCAGTATTATGCAGTAAATGAAACGGGACCATCCGGACCGCAGCGCCGTGCCTATGCGGCAGTTTATACACAGGAGGGGCAGTACGCCGGTTTTGTAATGGCCATTATGCTGATGGAGCATATTTACACAGAGACATACCGTACCGTAATGCTCTATATTGGTGTAACTTTTGCTGCGGCAGTTGTAGAACTGCTGATTATGGCATGGCTGTTTTCCAGACTGAACCGCAGCCTCATGGGGTATGAACCGGATACTTTTACCGCTATGTACAAAATGCGTGATAATATTCTGGAGGCTCTGGAAGAAGGTATTGTGGCAGCAGATGTGGACGGGAATATCCAGTTTACCAATCTGGCAGCAGATGAAATGCTGAAAAAGAACGGACAGGAGTCTGAAGCGTTGCGGGATATTCTGAAAATCGCCCAGGAGAGAAGCGTACGTAATTATGCAGATAAAGATATCCTTATCGATGGGATTCCTGTAATGGAAGACGGACAGGTGATGGGGGCTGTTGCGATTCTTCATGACAGAGCAGAATATACGCAGCTGATGGATGACCTGGTAGGCACGCGTCATCTGGTTGACTCTATGCGGGCCAATAATCATGATTTCACCAATAAGCTGCATGTAATTCTTGGTTTAATCCAGATGGAAATGTACGAAGAAGCGGAACAATATATTCAGAACATTACCATGGTACAGCGTGCTTCCATCAGCCAGATTATGAATGCGGTGAAGGAACCGGCCATCGCAGCTCTGCTGATTGGAAAATGTGCCCGGGCCGCAGAACTGGATGTCAGGTTTATACTGAGAGAAGACAGCAGTTACAGTTCTGCAGATATGGGACTTCCTCCACAGGTTTTAGTTACAATTCTGGGAAACCTGCTGGAAAACGCACTGGAGTCCATGAACGAAGATCCGCGCTATGATTCCAGAAAACAGCTGGAAGTGGGACTTTATTCCACTCCGGAGATGGTACTCCTTACTGTAGAGGATACAGGAAAGGGTATCAGTGAGGACCGGCTGGAACATATTTTTGCAAACGGCTTCTCTACGAAAGGAGACGGAAGAGGAACAGGTCTGTATCAGGTGAAACAGCTGACAGAGAGTCTCGGCGGGACCGTTACGGTAGAATCACAGCCGGATGTGGGAACGGCATTTACCATATGTTTCAAAAAAACAGGAGGAAAACATGTACCAGGTACTGATAGTGGAAGATGACCCAATGGTTGCAATGATTAATGAGCAGTTTATCCTGAAGAACCGGAGTTTTCAGGTGGCTGGAAAGTGCAGAAATGGAAAGAGCGCTCTGGAATTTCTGCACAGCCATCCTGTGGATCTGATTATCCTGGATGTATATATGCCGCAGATGGACGGGCTGGAAACGCTTCGTCAGATTCGTGCGGAAAAACTGGCGGTGGATATCATCATGGTTACGGCGGCAAACGAAAGGGATTCACTGGAATCTGCCCTTCACCTGGGGGTGATGGATTACCTGGTGAAACCGTTCACCTATGAACGTTTTCAGATGGCACTGGAGAAATTCATAATGCAGCGCCGTGCACTGCAGGAGACGGATAAGCTGAATCAGAGGAAAATCGACTATATCGTGGAAAGCAACCGGAGAAAAAGTGATAACGGCTATCCAAAGGGAATTCAGGAAAAGACACTGCATCTGATTACGGATTATCTGGAACTTCATTCAGGTGAATGGGTTACAGGAGATCAGATTGCCGGAGAAACCGGCCTGACCGTCGTAACCGTTCGCCGGTATATGAGTTTTCTGATGGATTCCGGCAAAGCCTCCGGTGAAATGAATTATGAAACAGGCGGACGTCCATGCATGACGTACTGTCTGAAAAATTTTTGACTTGCCTGTTGACATTGGGCATTCAGGGGGTATATAATATATGGCGTGTGCAAAACGGTACACAATCCTTATCAAGAGCGGCTGAGGGAATAGGCCCGATGAAGCCCGGCAACCTAGGTGTGACGCAAACGCCATATATGCGGATTTTGCGGAGCAGAAAAGGTGCTAAATCCTACAGAAGTTATTTCTGAAAGATGAGGGAGACAGATTCAAAGATGATGAACTGAGCCTCTCTTTCAAAGAGAGTTTTTTTATTGTAAAAAAGAAACCACAAGGAGGAGAAAAGAATGAGAAGATTATTCACATCCGAGTCCGTTACTGAAGGACATCCGGATAAGGTCTGCGACCAGATTTCTGATGCGATTCTGGACGCGATTTTTGAACAGGACCCATACGGCAGAGTAGCTGCAGAAACTACCACTACCACCGGTTACGCTATGGTAATGGGTGAAATCACTACCAGCAGCTATGTAGATATCCCTAAGATCGTTAGACAGGTAATCCTGGATATCGGTTATGACAAGGGCGAATATGGTTTTGACGGAAACACCTGCGCAGTACTGTCCGCTATCGACGAACAGTCCGGCGACATCGCTATGGGTGTAGACAAGGCACTGGAATACAAGGAAGGTACTATGGATGACCAGATCGATACCATCGGTGCTGGTGACCAGGGTATCATGTTCGGTTTCGCATGCAACGAAACTCCGGAACTGATGCCAATGCCAATCTCCCTGGCTCACAAGCTGGCAAAGAGACTGTCTGACGTTCGTAAGGACGGCACTATCCCTTACCTGAGACCAGACGGAAAGACCCAGGTAACCGTAGAATATGATGACAATGGCGTGAAGAGAGTAGACACCGTTCTGATCTCCACCCAGCACGACCCTGAAGCGACTCAGGAACAGATCAGAGAAGACCTGATCGAACACGTTATCAAGCCAATCATTCCTGCTGAATTACTGGACGAAGAAACCAAGTACTTCACCAACCCTACCGGCAGATTCGTAATCGGCGGACCTCATGGTGACTCCGGTCTGACTGGCCGTAAGATCATCGTTGATACATACGGTGGTTATGCACGTCACGGCGGCGGCGCATTCTCCGGTAAGGACCCTACAAAGGTTGACCGTTCCGCTACTTACGCAGCTCGTTATGCAGCAAAGAATATCGTAGCAGCTGGTCTGGCTGATAAGTGCGAAATCCAGCTGGCATACGCAATCGGCGTAGCGAAGCCAGTATCCATCCTGGTTGACACCTTCGGTACCGGTAAGATCGCTGATGAAGCAATTGCGGAACTGGTAGACAAGAACTTCGACCTTCGTCCGGCTGCAATTATCCGTGACCTGAATCTGAGAAGACCAATCTACCGTCAGACTGCAGCTTACGGTCACTTTGGCAGAACCGACGTAGATCTGCCTTGGGAACATACCGATAAGGCTGAAACTCTGAGAGCACAGGCTGGTCTGTAATTTCAGAAGCATACAGAATCATAAAAGAACATATTGATCCCCCGATCTTTTCCGGACCGGGGGATTTCTTTATTATGTAGGAAATATCGTTCCGGTATTTCCGGAATAACAAGAAAGTCTACCGCTGAAAATATAATCGGCGGAGCCGACTTTCTTATCATCACCGCAGCTTTTCCACATCGCTGGCGGTGCCCAGAACGATGAGCCAGTCGTCCCGGTTAAATACATAGTCCGGAGCTGGTGAGGCGGAAATCTGCCCGGTGCGGCTGTCTTTCACTGCCAGAATGGTTACGTTATGACGGCGGCGGACCTGTTTGTCCAGAATGGAATGTCCAATCCATGCCGAAGGTGCAGAAATTTCGAAAATTTCAAAATCAGGCCCCAGACGGACGTAGTCATAGATATTTCTGGAACCGAAGCGGATAGCCAGCCGCTCTGCAATTTCCCGTTCTGCGTAGACCACATAATCGGCACCGTTCCGCAGCAGAAGGTTTCGATATACATCCCGGGTTGCCCGGGCCACAATGTAGCGGGCACCATAGTCTTTCAGGAGAACTGTGATTTCCAGGCTGGTCAGGAAGTCATCTCCGATAGCTACCACGCAGAGATCGAAGTTGCTTACTCCCAGGGAATCAATAAAGAGTTCACTGCGGGCATCTCCAATCTGAATATCTTTTACAATTTCGATGCAGCTGTCGGCAGTTTCGCTGTTCCGTTCGATGGCAAGAACCGAGTGCCCCTGTTCCGTGAATTTGCGGGCCATGTGGCGGCCGAAGCGGCCCAGTCCGATAATTAAAATTGATTTCATTTGAATCTCCTTTCTATCCAATCTGGATTTTTTCCTGGGGAACCTGAGACCCTGTGAAACCGCGGCCTGACCAGATCGAACGCAGGAGAGTAAGGGAACCTACTCTGCCGAAAATCATCAGCAGAGCCAGAAGTGCTGCTGAAAACTGTGACAGGGATGAGGTAATACCTGTGGTTACTCCTACAGTCGCAATGGCTGATACGGATTCAAACAGGCAGTCCAGAAGGGGCAGTCCTTCGTTATGTGATATGATGACGGCTGCAGTGCAGGACAGCAGCAGGTAGCTCATGAGGACGCAGGCAGCCGTGCGGGTAGTTCCTTCTTCCAGACGGCGTCCAAAGGCTTCTGCAGACCTGCGGTGTTTGCTGGTGGTAATAATGGACAGCATGAGCACCGCAAAGGTGGTGGTTTTTATTCCGCCCGCAGTAGAGCCGGGGGAGCCTCCCACCAGCATCAGCAGAATCATGACGAAAAGCCCTGCTTCTGTCATGGCACCCAGGTTCAGGGTATTGAATCCGGCAGTACGTGCGGTAACCGCCTGAAACAACGCAGTGAGCCACTTTTCTCCCTCGCTCATAGCTGACATGGCAGGACCGTCCGTTTCCAGAATAAACAGAAGAAGAACGCCAGCAAGAAGGAGAAGCAAAGTCACGGAAAGCGAGATTTTGCTGTGAAATGACAGGCTCCGGAACCGAAAACGGCATCGCAGCAGGTCAGACCATACCAGAAAACCCAGTCCCCCGGAGACAATCAATGCCATAATGGTCAGGTTGACCAGAAGATTATCCGAAAGCGAGGTAAGAGAGCTGAAGGGTTCAAACTGACCCATCAGATCGAAACCGGCGTTGCAGAAGGCTGATACGCTGTGAAAGACTGAGTACCAGATTCCCTCTGCCAGACCAAGCTGGGGAATGAAGTGGAAGGACAGCAGGGCGGCACCAATGGTTTCTGCAAGCAGAGTTCCCGCAGTCACAAAGCGTGTCATACGTACAATTCCTCCCATCTGTGGTGCGGAGATAGCATTCTGCATAACGATGCGGGAGGACATACCGATTTTGTGGTGGGTAAAGGAAACGGCAGCAATGCAGACGGTCATGAACCCAAGCCCTCCGATCTGAATCAGAAACAGAATGACCATCTGACCGAACAGGGTCCAGTGTGTCCAGGTATCCACCAGAATCAGACCGGTAACGCAGGCCGAAGACGTGGCTGTAAAGAATGCCGTAAAGACATCGATCTGAGATGGATTCTGAAGGGAGACCGGAAGACAGAGCAGCAGTGTTCCAAGCAAAATGACCAGACAGTACCCGGCCAGAAGCAGTCGGGTGGCAGACTGGCTTTTTATATGAAAAATAAGTTTTTCTATTGCAGACATGACAATAACCTCTCTTTTATAGAGTCCCATTATATAGAATCTGGGCGGAGATACAAGGTTTCCGGCCTTTCCTTGGCAAATAAAAAACGGATGTAAAGAATCTGTTTCTTTCCATCCGTTCATTTTAAATTATCTGCAATCAGTATTTATCGAAGGCACGCTTCACATAGCCTACTGCTACGAAAATACTGAGAGGGGCACCTACCAGCGGATAATATCTGCCGCGGCCGGGAACTCCCATGAATACGATAACCAGGCAGGCCACTGCAACAAACAGGAAAAAGGCTGCCTTGACAAGATTGATTTTCTTTTCCTTACTCATTGGCTTATGCCTCCGTTTTACTTTTCCTTTGCAGCTTCCATTACCGCTACAGAAGCACTGGCACCGATACGGTCTGCACCGGCTTCAATCATAGCCATTACGGTATCGTAGTCGCGGATGCCGCCGCTTGCCTTTACTTCCAGACCTGCCGCTTCTACTGTCTTCTTCATCAGGGCTACATCTTCAGCCTTGGCGCCGCCGCTGCCGAAGCCTGTGGAGGTCTTAACAAAGTGTGCACCGGCATCCACGGACAGCTTGCATGCTTCTTCGATTTCTTCGGAAGTGAGCAGGCAGGTTTCCAGGATAACTTTAACGATTGCACCGTACTGAGAAGCCGCTTCCACTACGGCACGGATGTCATCACGGATATAGTCATAGCGGCCATCCTTAAATACACCAACGTTGAGAACCATGTCGATTTCACGTGCACCGTCCTTACATGCTTCTTCTGTTTCGAATACCTTGGTTGCAGTTGTGCATGCACCCAGAGGGAAACCAACTACAGCACATACCTTTACGTCAGAACCCTTCAGTAAATCTGCGCAGGTTCCCACATAGCAGGAGTTTACACATACAGAATAGAAGTCATATTCCAGCGCTTCCTTACAGAGTTTTTCAACCTGTGCGGAAGTTGCTTCCGGCTTCAGAATTGTATGGTCAAAATACTTATTTAATGGCTTATTTAATTTCATGAGTATCATACCTCCAGTATTTACATTTAATATAGATAGTCCTATTCTAACATCAATTCATGAAATTGTGAAGTGCAGAAAACGTAAGAAAAGAAATATTGCAAGGATTGTATTTCTGACATATAATAGATGTAACATGGGGGAGTATCGATTATATGGAAATAAAAAAGAAAGTACAGTTTTTTAAACGCCTGCGCTGGATGGGCGTTGTCTTCGGTGTGATTATGTATATGGCTACTTTCATGGCCTTTGGTGATGTTGCCGCAATGCTGCTGGCTGCCGCCGCTTCTGCAGGATTTTTTGCAATCTGCAGCAGAGAGGGAACCCGGACCATGTGTCAGCATGTGGCGGATGACTTGAAAACTGCAGTTCTGGAAGCAGGCCACAACCGCTGCATCGTGGAAATCAAGAGCATGAATGCGGGTCTGATTACCCGAGTATACCTGATTCGTGCAGAAGGAAAGGAAACCCTGCTGAACCGGGTGATTCTGGAGCGGATTAACCACAGTTGGTATCGTAAGAGCATCTGGGTGACTCAGATTCTGGGTATGGAAGATGAATCGGAACTGAAAGAAGCTCATGAATTCCTGGATGAGGCGCTTCTGGAAGACCTGAAGCGGAAGAACGGGGAATCCTGGGATGAACCTGAAGATAAGGATAAAAGGTGATGACCATGGCGAAGAAGATTTTGATTATAGACGGCCAGGGCGGAATGCTGGGCAAACAGCTTGTGGAAGCGGTGCGCCGTGCTGTTCCCGGCGCTGAAATTACAGCCGTGGGAACCAACAGTACCGCCACATCGAACATGCTGAAGGCTGGTGCGGACCAGGCGGCCACCGGCGAAAATGCGGTTCTGGTAGGAGTCCGCAGGGCTGATATCGTCGCAGGCCCTATCGGCATGGTAATCGCAGATTCCCTGCTGGGAGAAATTACGCCGGCCATGGCCGCAGCCATCGGCAGCAGCGATGCATACAAGATTCTTCTCCCGGTGAATAAGTGCCATAACATCGTGATTGGTACCGGTGGAAAAACCACCTCCGAACTGATCAGCGAAGCAATCGAAAAAATTCGGGAAATCTGTAAAGATTGTTGAAATTCACAACAAATTATAATATAATAGGATATTATTTATTTTTATACCACAGGAGGTAATGCGTTTATGGGTATCAAAGTCGCAAAGTTTGGCGGTTCATCAGTGGCAGACGGAATTCAGCTGACCAAGACCAGAAATATTATTACAGCAGATCCGGACAGAAAGTTTGTCGTGGTTTCTGCACCGGGAAAGAGATTCGACGGGGACAGCAAGATCACGGACCTGTTATATCTGGTGAAGACCCATATGGACCATAACCTGCCTTATGATCAGATTTTCCAGGTGGTTGCAGATCGTTTTATGGCAGTGCAGATTAATCTGGGACTGATGGATCTGAATATGAACCGGTATTTTGATGAAATCCGGGAAAACCTGAAAAAGAATCCTTCTGCAGATTATGTTGCATCCAGAGGGGAATACCTGAGTGCAATTCTTACAGCTGCATTTCTGGGCTATGATTTCGTGGATACCCAGGATCTGATTAAGTTTGACTCCAAGGGACGTCTGCTGGCAGAAGAAACCAATGAAGCACTGGAGGCGGAACTGGCAAAGCATGAACGTGCCGTACTGCCTGGATTCTATGGCTCTGCTCCGGATGGATCTGTCAAAACTTTCTCCCGCGGCGGTTCTGATATTACAGGGGCTCTGGTGGCTCGTGCAGTGGACGCAGATGTATATGAAAACTGGACCGATGTTTCCGGTTTCCTGTGTGCTGACCCGCGTATCGTTAAGAATCCGAAGCAGATCAGTTCCATTTCCTATAAGGAATTAAGAGAACTGTCCTATATGGGTGCCAGTGTGCTGCATGAAGATGCCATCTATCCTGCCAGAGTGTCCAACATCCCGATTAATATCCGCAACACCAATATTCCGGAAGATCCGGGTACCATGATTACCGATAATATGGATATCCTGACCCGCGGAGACCGTGTTGTTACCGGTATTGCCGGCAGCAAGGACTTCACCGTAGTTGCATTATATAAGAACATGATGAGCAGCGAAAAAGGTTTCGTACGCCGTATTCTGGGAATTCTGGACGACTACGACATCAATTTCGAACACCTGCCAAGCGGTATCGATACCGTTTCTGTAGTCATGTCAAACAAGAGCATCGATGGACAGCTGGATGAAGTTCTGGAAGAATTCCAGAGCCGTCTCCGTCCGGACAGCATCGATGTTATTCACGATATTGCACTGATTGCTACCGTAGGTCACGGCATGGACCGCCGTGCAGGTACCAGTGCCAGACTGTTTACTGCGCTGGCTGATGCCGGTGTCAACATCAGAATGATTGACCAGGGCTCCAGCGAAATGAATATTATTGTAGGCGTTGAGAATAAGGATTTCGAAACGGCAATCCGCGCAATCTACAGCGAATTCGTAGAAGAGTAGAAAACGGAGGATTATATTATGAAGAAAATCGTAACCATCAGCAGAGAATACGGAAGCGGCGGCCGAATCATCGGCAAGCTGGTAGCGGAAAAGCTGGGTGTACCTTTCTTTGATAAGGAAGTTATCGATCTGGCAGTAGAAAAGAGCGGTTTTTCCCGCGAAATGATTGAATCTGCAGAACTGAAGGCAAAGAGCAGTTTCGCATACAGCCTGGCTTCTACTGTAAGCTTTGGCGAAAGTGTAACCGGAGGGGCCCTGTCTGTAAATGAAAAGCTGTTCCTGGCACAGTTCGATGTCATCAAAAAGATTGGTGAAACAGAAGAAGGCGGCGTTATCGTAGGACGCTGTGCAGATTATGTACTCCGCGACATGCCTGGTGTAACTAATGTGTTTATCTGCAGTGAAATGCCGGAAAGAATCAAGCGGTGCGTGGAAAAGTACGGTGATGACCCGGCGAAGGTAAAGCAGACCATTGCTACATACGATAAGGCACGTCAGAACTATTACAACTATCATACCTGCCAGAAATGGGGGGACTACCATAACTACAATATGGTACTGAACACCTGCTGTATCACCGAAGAACAGGCAGCCCAGATTATTGCAGACTATGTAAACAACAGAATCCCTAGAGTGAATATGGAGGAATTATAAATGAACAGAGGAATCAGAAAAGCAAAGACCACCAAGCAGGTTAAGACCGGCAGCACCAAAGGCCTGGGCAAGGCAGTTGTGCAGATCGTAGGTATCGGTCTGGTTGCAGGTACTGCTCTGGTACTGGGAACCGATAAGGTCATGAAGAAGATTTTCAAGAAGGATGAGTGCCAGTGCGACTGCGGCGGTGAATGCGACTGCGGCGGTGAATGCGACTGCGGCAGTGAATGTGACTGCGAATGTGACGCAGAATAGGCAGAACGGATAGAGTATGTCATTTGCATCGGAAACGAAAAATGAACTGGCGCGAATTGAGCCTGAAAAAAAGTGCTGCCAGCTGGCAGAGATTTCGGGCTTTCTTCGTGTGGCAGGAAGTCTGCGTCTGGCCGGGGGCGGCCGGTTCCGTATCGTAATTACCACAGAAAACCCGGCAGTTGCCCGCCACTATAAGAAACTCATGCAGGAATACTTCGGTATCGAAACCAAGCTGGAAATCGGCGAAAGTACAGCAGTGGGA
>JAFYNS010000077.1 GCA_017556505.1 Bacillota bacterium
CCATGATCCAGGAAGAAAACCTGGACATTCGTACCATCACCATGGGCATTTCCCTTCTGGACTGCTGCGACAGCGACATCGACAAGTCCTGCGAAAAGGTCTATAACAAGATTTACAGCAAAGCCAGGGACCTGGTGAAAACCGGTGAATTCATCGAACAGAAGTACGGCATTCCTATCGTAAATAAACGAATCAGCGTCACACCGATTGCCATGCTGGTGGCTGCCAGCGGCGGTGATCCGGTGAAATATGCAAAGACCCTGGACCGCGTAGCCAAGGATGTAGGTGTAAACTTTATCGGCGGCTTCTCCGCCCTGGTTCACAAAGGTTTCAGTGCGGGTGACGAAGCTCTGATTCAGGCAATTCCAAGAGCTCTGGCGGAAACCGATTTTGTATGCTCTTCCGTAAACATTGGCTCCACCAAAGCCGGCATCAACATGGATGCTGTAAAAATGATGGGTAATGTAGTACGCGAAGCAGCGGAACTGACCAAAGACCGTCAGTGCATCGGTGCAGCCAAGCTGGTAGTATTCTGCAATGCACCGGAAGACAATCCATTCATGGCAGGTGCTTTCCACGGTGTAGGAGAGCCGGATGTAGTGCTCAACGTGGGCGTTTCCGGTCCCGGTGTAGTCCGTTCCGCTCTGGCAAAGATGCCGGAAGATGCACCGCTCAACGAAGTAGCGGAAGTGATTAAGAAGACCGCATTTAAGATTACCCGTATGGGTCAGCTGGTAGGCAGTGAAGCTGCGAAAATGCTGGGTGTACCATTCGGCATCATCGACCTGTCTCTGGCACCTACCCCTGCAATCGGTGACTCTGTAGCCTATATTCTGGAAGAAATCGGGCTGGAGCAGTGCGGCACTCACGGTACAACTGCTGCACTGGCAATGCTCAACGATGCGGTAAAGAAAGGCGGCGTAATGGCATCCTCCAGCGTAGGCGGCCTGTCCGGAGCTTTCATTCCGGTAACAGAAGATGCAGGCATGATTGATGCAGCGCGTAAGGGCACTCTGAGCATCGAAAAGCTGGAAGCCATGACGGCAGTATGTTCCGTAGGCCTTGATATGATTGTTATCCCTGGCGAAACTCCTGTTGAAACCATTTCTGCCATCATCGCTGACGAAGCAGCCATTGGTATGGTAAACTCCAAGACTACTGCAGTCCGCGTCATCCCTGCCATTGGCGTGGCGGAAGGCGAAGAACTGGACTTCGGCGGTCTTCTTGGCAACGGTCCTGTGATGAAGCTGAGACCGCAGTCCTCTGCCAAAATGATCAACCGCGGCGGCAGAATCCCTGCTCCGATGCAGTCTCTGAAGAACTAAAAAATACAGCCCGGCAGCAAAAGTTGACCGGGCTGTTTATTTTGTGAAGATTTCATGGAGTGTTTGGGATTCCGTTGACTTTCCCTTACCAAAAGGATAAAATGTATGAAGATATCCGCTTGGGTATCCGGGAAAGGAGACGGCGTTCATGAAAAAGTTCGCATACAAATTTGCACAATTTATGATTGGAAGACGGGGATTCGACCAGTTCAGCAGGGATTTAAGCATCTTTGCTCTGATTCTGATCCTCGCAGACGTCATCCTGCCTGGTAAGGCAGATATTTTCAGCACCCTGGGCATGCTGATTATCGTCTATTCCTATTTCCGTGCCTTCTCGAAAAATCTGGCCAAGCGGCAGGCAGAAAACGACTGGTACTGCACCTTTATCGGAAACAAAATCCGTGCATACCTGAAGCGTGACCGTAAGAATTTCACTTACTTCAAATGTCCCCAGTGCAAGCAGAGCCTTCGTGCTCCCAAGGGCCGCGGCAAAATCCGCGTAACCTGCAGCCGGTGCCATAACGTTTTCGAAAAGAAAGTCTGATTTCAAAGAGTGGAACAAGCCGTTCCACTCTTTTTTCGTTCCATATATTAAAAAGATAGTTATTCCTTTTTTTCTCTAAGTATCCATTCATATTTTTAAACATTCTCGCATAAATCCCAAACCATAAACTTTAATTCACTAACCTTTTCACGGTTCTATTTGTATGATTATGATTCATTTTGCATTAAATGATGTGATTTCCTTTTGTATCAAAGTGGACATCGAGTTATTTATTTTATAAAAAAGTTAGAAATTAACTATCATTCCTTCTGTTTTTCTAACCTTTAACTAACCATTTCATTATACAATAAGGCCATAACTCACTTACAACTAACTTCACTTCTGCAGCTCCGACCTCAATCGATCGAAACTGTGGATCGATAATAAAGGAGGAGCCAAATGAAAAGAACGAAAAAGATGACAAGTATTCTTCTCACAGCAGCACTGATTACCAGTATGGCCATATCACCTGCAATGGCAGAAACTATTGATAATGGAGACGGCACAACAACAGAAATTACCGTCACAACTGACGGTACAGCAGAAAACGGTTATACGATAACAACTGCCACGGTCTACGATGCAGAAGGCAATGTAATCAGCACAAACGTAAAAAAGGTTGAAACCGAAACAACGGTTACAGAAGATACCGGCAACGGCCAGCAGCCTGAAGTTACAGTTACAGTAACCCCCGGTGCAGAAGGAGGATCTGTTGAAGTAACGGAATTCGCAACAGTTACTGGTGCATCTGCAGGTGATCTCCCCGAAGGAGAAGATGATACAGAGTATAACTACACAGAAACAACTACAGCAGAAAGAGCAGTAACTGCTGAAATTACAAAGAGCGAAGCAGAAACAATAGAAACAGAAGGCGAAAAAATCAGCGCATCTGAAACAGATAAAGAAGGTATTCTGAACGAAGAACACGAAGTTCTGGGCGGCCAGGATGAATTTTATGAACGTTTGAGAGATGGCGATTATTTAGTGGTACAGGCTGGCCAGGGTAACTTCAACGGTACAAACTCCGGTAACATCCAGTACTATATGTTGGATGCAAATGGAAATGTAAAACTGGACAAAAGCGGAAACCCAGTTCCGCTGAATGGCAAAAGAGGCGATGATATCTATCAGATTCTGCTGAAAGACAAAGACGGTAATTTCCATACAGTGTACGGCCTGAAAAATGGCATCTCCACAGAAGGACTGAGTTATAATGAAAAGGACCTGCAGGCTTATATTGGCAATCTGGCATACGGCGAAGATTCTATCACTGCACTGAACTGCATTGCAGAACATGGCTACTGGGGTACAGATTCAGGTCTGGGCAGCCTGAAAAAAATGCAGTCTGAAATGAAAGCAGCTGTAAAAGAAACAGAAGATGGCAAATATTCCATCGGCGGCGTAACCTTTGACTCCAGAGAAGCAGCAGAAAGTGCTATCGATGCACTGAATGACGGCGACGCACAGCTGGTAACAAATGCAGCAATCTGGTCCTTCACAGATGGTTATGCAGGTCAGGAAAAAGTAAATAATACAAACAGCGGATTCGGAAATTATTGCTTTGGTAATTTTGTTGCTGATGGTACAGACGTGGCAACACTGCAGATGATGTATCAGTATCTGATGGAAGCAGTAAACACTGGAATTGAGCAGAGCAAAGTACCTGCGGTAGAAGGCAATGCTACGGAAGAAACAGAAACTTATGTGGAAGAGGTATCCATGAAAGTTTATGATAAGGTTTCTGACGTGGAAAGCAATAAAGATGACGACAAGGACAACGACATTTACAGTACAGACCTGTCCATAAAAATGGTCGTTACAAAAGACGGCACATTGAGAGTATACAGCAACGGTGTTGAAATTGCCAGCGCTGATATCAGCAGCAGCAACGGTGAATCCACAACTGTTACATTCGAGGGACTGGTACTGGCAGAAAATGAAAAAGTAGACATCAAGCTGGAACATGTAGAATACATGAACACCGGTGTTTATGTACTGGAACCCACACAGTCTGCATATGATCAGTATGGCGCATACGGCCCAATGTCTCCTCTGGTTGGTCTGAAAACAGACACAGTGAAAACAACAACAAGCTATTCCTTCGAATTTGATGTAGACGAAAACGACAAGACTGTTGTTAAAAGATCAACCTGTACAACAACATTCAATCAGAACGAAGATGTTCCTGGTACCGGTGACATCCCAACTGGTGTTCTTGGCGAAATAGGCAAGATGGACGAAGTTTCTGTTGATAATGAAGATGTGCCTTTGGCAGGAGCGGAAAATCTGGAAGAAATCGAAGATGCAGATGTTCCATTAACTGCCCTTCCTGAAGAGAATATACCTCTGACAGAAGCGGAAGATTTTGAAGAAATCGAAAAATCCGAAGCACCTCTGAGTGCCGTACCTAAGACTGGTGACACTTCCAACAGCCTGCTGTGGATAATGGCAGCATTACTCTCTGCGTTATTAATGGCCGCAATGACAATGGCTGACAGAAAAGCAAGACAGTAATCCATAAACCTGAAAAGGGGGGCTGCCATTCGGCAGCCCCTTTTAGATTGCTTTTCTGTTATTTAAAGCGTCCTCCACGCCTTCCTGGACCAGTCGCTGTAGTACTTCTTACCGTTCAGTTCCACGTAGCCGCGAACCTTATAGTAGTAAGTATTTCCGGACTTCAGATTCTTGTTGTTGGTGTAGGAAGTCTTTTCCGTTGTGAAGAATGGCTTCTTGCCGAATCCGCTGTAGCGCTTGACTGAACGGAACACCTCATATCCATCGAAGAAATCGGTATTGTCACCGTCCGCTTCGTACCACCAGATCTTGATGGCCTTCTTGCCATTAAGCTTGGTGGACTTGCTGCGTGCTGTCAGCTGGATACCATCCAGTTCACCCATCAAAATCTCTTCTGCGGACTTCATCTTCTTCACCAGTACCTGTACCTTATCGCCGGTCTTCAGTCCGGTCAGGGTAGTTACCTTGCCCTGAGACTTACCGTTTACCAGTACATCTTCCAGTTCATAGCCTTCTTTCACGGTGATTTCAGCCTTCGTACCGTTACTGCTCAGTTCAACTTCCGCACCTTCTGCAGTTTCCACCTCAGGCTTCTGTACTTCAGGAATGTTGTTGTAGTTAATCTGCTTTTCTGCAGTCTTAATCAGTTCCCTGATACGGTCCAGTTCTTCCTGCATTGCCGCCTTTTCCTCAGCAGTATAGTTATCATCGTTTAATAACGTTTCGAGTGTGGTCTTCGCTTCTTCCAGCTGGGTTTTGTGTTCCTTCACATCCTCTTCTGTGATATCCTTCACTGCATTCAGTGCTTCAGTCAGAGCATTCTGGTCAGCTGCAATCTTTTCCAGAATTTCCTGGGAGTCTGCAATTGCCTTATCCAGCTGATCTTTCTGAGCTTCTGTCAGGTTTGCATCTTCCTTCTTCGCAGTGATTTCTTCAATCAGCTTTTCAACCGCTTCCTTATCTGCACTGGTGATAGTTTCCGGATTCAGCTTAGTTACTGCTTCATTCAGATTATCAACCGCTGTCTTCGCGTCTTCGATTACCTTCTGCAGATTATCTATATTTGCCTTTGCATCTGCAATAATCTGCTTTTCTGCTTCGGTTGCAGTTGCTGTATCTACTGCTTCCAGTGCATCTTCCACAGCTGCCAGCTCATCAGAACTGTCGCTGGTTACATTGTCTGAAGTCAGATCCTTAATCACTTCACTTAAAATGCTGATTGGTTTCATAGTGATGGTCACCTTAGCGGTATTGCCAGCCTTGTCAGCAACTTCTACTTCATAGGTTGTATCCACATTGCCTGACAGAGTCTGTTCTGCTTCGATGCCATCCGCCAGGTTTGCATCTGCAATCTGAACCTTCTGGGTTGTATAATACGTCGCGCCATCTGTTACACCTGTAATTACCGGTGCTGTCAGGTCGAATACCATGCCGTCTGTGGACAGATATGCCGTGTTGCCCGCTTTGTCAGTAATACGGATGTAGTAAATGTACTTCTCTGCATCAGCTGCAGTGATACCAATCTTACCGTCCGCGCCGACTGCCTGCCAGCCTTCCGCTGCCTTCACAGCATCTTCTGTCATCGCTTCGGCTGACGCCAGATACTCAGTGGTCTTCTCGCCGGATAGTGCGTCTGCCGCACTTACTTCCAGCTCCACATTTCTGTTAAAGAACAAGCCGAAGGTCACATTGTTCACCAGTTCTTTCCAGCTGTTTGTTTCCAGCTTCACTTCACCGGTTGGTGCAATGGTATCGGTAACTGTTACAGTTGTCTCACGCTTTACGATTTCATAATTATCGGTATCTTCTGGTGTGAAGGTATACGCTACGGTATTTTTACCCCATACAAGATCTGCTTCTGTGTTATCCACAGTCAGGCTGCCTGCCACAGTATCATCGGTTCTAGACAGAACTGCCTTAGCCGCAGATGTTTCATTGGCCGCAATAGTTCCGTTCACAGTACCGATGGCAGGAACTGCTCTGGCAATGGTCACGGTTACGCTTACCACTTCAGAGTCCTTATGGTTTGCATCGCCCAGTACCTTGTAGGATACGGTATATTCCCCTGCATTAGACGCTGCCGGAATTTCTTCAGACCAGTCAGCTCCATTCAGGCTATATACCATCCTTCCGTGCTCTGAGGAACCAGCAGTTACCAGTGCCCGGCTGCTGCCGTCATATACCAAGCCAGTAATCGCCTGCGGTACAGTAATCACTGCTTCTGCCTTATCGATGGTGAATGTCCATGTATCATCAGTCAGTCCAGTCGCTGGTTTGTAGTTTGCACCTCCTGCCACATCAATCTTCACAGTATAGGTTCCTGCGTTGACAGGAGATACTTCCCTATTTCCCTGATAGTACTTCACAGTTATGCTGCCCATGCCGGTGATGGAAACCGCAGGAACCAGACCTGCAGATTTTGCCAGGCCGTCATAGGTCAGACCCGTCGGAGCAGTGAAGACAAAGTCAGACACTGCGGGATCCGCTTTCTCGATAGTAAAGGTTCCACTTGCAGTTCCGATGTAGTTGCCCTTACCGGTTACGGTCACTTTCGCAGTACCTGCGTTGGTGTTATTGGAATAACTTACCGTATAGTCATCACTTGTCAAAATCTTTTCGTCCAGGCTTACGGCCACGTCCGGCTTCTGCGCCTGGCCGTTATATGTCACCGCAGTCGGAGCTGCAGTTACCGCTGCGCCTGCTATGGACGCCGGGGCGATGGTGTACTCTGCGGAAATGGTTTGTCCGCCCAGAGTGATGGATGCTGTGTAGTTTCCAGCATTGACAGGATATCCATCAGTGAGGTCACCGCTGTAAACTACAGCAACGGTATCTCCTGTCTTGAAAGTATTTGTAACATCTGCCTTGATGGCACTGCCGCTGTAGGTCAGTTCAGCCGGTGCTGCGAGAGTCACGCTGCCGCCATTTCCATCCGGAAGATCGCATCCTGCCGCGGTGCAGACCGCCTTGATGGTATCCGTTCCGACCATTGTGTACTGCCAGTTGTGGTAATGTTCCATTTTAAATGCTGCGGATATGGTTACATTGGCTGCCGGCATGGTGAAGGAGTATACGCCATTTACCGCAGATATGGTTACATTCTGTGTACCGTCGTTACAGGTTACGGTATCTACCATGTAGCCTTCATCTGGTGTCAGAGTAAGGGTCACTGTCATGCCTGCACCTGCAGTGGCTTTATTGGCACTGACTTTACCCTTCTGTGCTGAATTTACGGTTATGGTATAGACAGTACCGTCAATGCCTAATGTGTAGTGACGGTCATCTTTTTTGGTACCGTAAATCAGTGTCGCTGCTTTTGCCTGAGTCTTTGTATTATAGAAGCAATAGCCTTCTGGCAGCTTGATTGTAGTATCAGATGGAGTTACATCCGCGTTAGTGGAATTATATACTGTAAGTCCCACAGGATCTGCCATCTGCGAGAGATCAAGAGTCCCAACTCCATAACGGATTGCGCCGTAATAGGCGTTCTCTTCACTGAAGGCACCGCCCTTTACTATTGTGACAGAATCATTTTCACAATTAATTATGCAATCATCGCCCAGTGCTTTAAAAGTGCCGCCTTCTACGGTAATCGTACCAGAATTATACAGAATATATCCGTACCCTTTGTTATCACTGTTGAAACTGCCGCCGCGGATGACTGCAGAACTGCCTTTCCCTACCATTACCAGGGCATCATCGTTATCTTCATAGCTGCCGCCCTCAATCACAAGCTGTGCTCCATTGCTCACCCGGAAGAGAGTTCCATCGCCCACATAGGAACCTGATTCATACTTTTTGTAAGTGGTTTTCACCCCGCCTGTCCCACCGGAGGAATCGACGATAGTTAAAACTGTACCGGAATTGGTGACGTATAAGGTACTGTACGTAGATCCGCTGCTGATGGTATATCCATTTAAGTCAAGGGTAAAGTCTCCACCAGAGACAGTGAATCCATAATCGGATGCGTTAGATGTTTTAGTGACATTTTTGCCCAGCTTAATATATTTTACTGTACTGTTTTCTGCCGCAGCCGCTGACAGTGCAGTCACCAAGTTTCCATTATTTGTCAGATTTTCAGCAGAACTGCCCCATGCTGCTTCACTTTCTTTCCACAGAGCTTTTACTTCTGTATCAG
>JAFYNS010000078.1 GCA_017556505.1 Bacillota bacterium
CACGGCGCTGCCCGTAGCCCAGATTCATCAGACGGTGGTGCAGATGGCCGCGGTCTGCTTCCATAATTGGACGGTGGTTTACCAGACGGCGGAAAATTGCAAATGCAGTATCGAAAATCGGCAGTCCCAGCACGAAAATCGGAACGGAGAAGGCGATAGCCGCCGCTCCTTTGGTCAGACCTACGATGGACAGGGATGCCAGCATAAAGCCCAGGAAGAGGGAACCGCCGTCACCCATGAAGATTTTGGCAGGATAGAAGTTGAACGGCAGGAAACCGAGAATTCCGCCCGCCAGAGCCAGGAATGCCGCCGCCGGCAGATACTGGCCGAAAATATAGGCTACATAGGCCAGACAGAGGGCAGAAATGGCAGAAGTGCCTGCCGCCAGACCGTCCAGTCCGTCGATTAAGTTTACCGTATTGGTGATACCTACAATCCAGATCACTGTCAGAAATACTGCCACCGGCCCGCCTGCAAATTCCAGATTGCCTTCCCCGAAGAAGTTGGTCAGGAAGTCAATGCGCAGCCCCCACCAGTACATCAGCAGGGCGATTATAATCTGCCCAAGGAATTTCACCTTGGCAGGAAGATTCTTCAGGTCGTCCACAACCCCCAGCAGGTACATGAGGCTGCCGCCGATCATTACACCGATTACCTGACGGTCGAAGGTCAGGAATGCCAGCATGGAACCCATGGTTCCCACATAAATAGCCAGACCCCCAAAACGCGGCATGGCACGGGTATGCATACGCCGTCCGTCTTTCGGTATATCAATTGCTCCGATTTTATGAGCTACTTTGATTGCAATGGGCGAAAAGGCCATGGCAATCAGAAATGCCAGTATAAACGTGAGCCATAACTCATCATACATAATTTATTCCCCTTTTTCTCCAAGCCGTTCTACGGTCAGACCGGCTTCATCCAGAATTTCCATAGCCAGTTCATCCGGATAACCTTCACGCACCACAATGCGCTTGATACCTGCGTTTACAATCATCTTTGCACAGATGACACATGGCTGATGGGTGATGTAAATGGTACCGTCTTCGATGGCATTGCCCATGGACGCTGCAGAAATAATGGCGTTCTGTTCCGCGTGGAGTGCCCGGCAAAGCTCGTGACGCTGTCCGGACGGAATGTTCAGCTTCTGTCTCAGACATCCGCCTTTTTCTTCGCAGTGAGCCAGTCCCCGCGGTGCGCCGTTATAACCGGTCGCCACTGCACGGTTGTCACGTACGATAACTGCACCTACCTGCCGTCTGGAGCAGGTTGAACGCTTGGCAGTCAGTTCTGCCATCTCCATGAAATACTCATCCCAAGTCGGTCTCTTCATATCTTATCTCCTGTCCGCACAGGCTCTGCCCTCCTCCCGGGCTGCCTGCACCTGCATCTCATCGTAGAACACTTCTACCAGATATAACCCTTCTGCCGGAGCGGTGTGCCCCGCATTCCGCCGGTCGCAGCTTTCGATGACTGCAGCCAGTTCTTCCGGCTTTCTCTTTCCAAGGCCCACTTCCACCAGCGTGCCTGTAATAATTCTAACCATATTATACAGGAATCCGTCGCCGGTCACTTCCAGCACCACATCGCTTCCCTGCCGCTTCACCGTCAGTGAATAGATGGTGCGCACGGTAGTTTCCCGTTCGTTTCCGCCCGCCGCCTGAAAACATGCAAAATCATGAGTGCCCATGATGTGCAGTGCCGCTTCCTGCATGGCCGCTTCGTCCAGCGGTTCCGTAATCTGATAAGCGTAGTTTCTGCGGAAAATATCCACATCCGGCCCGTTTCCGATGATATAGCGGTACCGCTTGCCCAGAGAATCAAACCGTGCATGAAACTCTGCCGGTTTTTCTTCCACCTTCACGATCCGCATATCGCCCACACGTCCCAGCTTCCCGTATCCGCCGCCTTTTCCTGCAAGCAGATTGTTTACCGCAGTCTGAATGCGGTCCGTCGGAATGCCGAATTCCCCATGGAAAGAAGCCTGCTGTCCCAGTGCGTGGACACCGGCATCGGTACGGCTTGTCCCGTTTACCTGAATGGACTTACCCATTACATGGGAAAGAACTGCTTCCAGCTCTCCCTGGGCAGTACGCACATCGGGCTGACGCTGCCATCCGGAATATCCGCTGCCGTCATATTCGATTGTCAGCAGAAAATTACGTTCCATAAATTCGTTTCTCTGTCACTTCTTTGCCTTAGGCAGTACAATCTGTCTCTTTTCAGGATCGGAAGACTGTCTGTACAGGCTGAACTTGCGGCCGATAGCCTGCACAAATTCTGCACCCAGCTGTTCTGCCATTTCGTTTGCCAGTTCCTTCGGATCTGCTTCGAAACCTTCCTGAATCTTTACCTTAACCAGTTCACGGTTTTCCAGGCACTGATCCAGTTCCTTCACCACGTTCTCTGTCACACCCTGCTTGCCGATATATACCAGCGGATCAATGTTGTGTGCCAGGGAACGCAGATAACTTCTCTGTTTGCTTGTAATCATATTTTAATTTCCTCCAACAATTTCTTTTATTAAAAACCTATCATAATATTATAACTTATTTCGTGCAAAAGTACCATATAAATTCCTGCAGAAACTGCAATATATGGAATCATAGGCTGCTGGTCCGTCAGTTTTACCCTCTTTTTTGCCAGCAGAACAGCAAGATGCCCTGCACTGAGCAGTGTGGTCAGCACGAAAATGACCAGAATTCCGTCAAGTCCCGCAGCCAGTCCCAGAGCCCCGAAGAGCTTAATGTCACCGCCTCCTAGAGTTTCTTTGCGGTAAATCAGCTTACCTAAAAGCCCCATGACAATCATCACACCAAATCCTGCCAGCGCACCCCAAAGCCCGCCAAGGGGGCCTGCACCATGGAAAGGGATAAATCCCAGTCCGCATACCACCAGCAGCAGAACCAGCTGATCCGGTACAATCCGGTACTTGATATCGGCAATGGACATGAGAAGCAGCAGCCACAGCAGTGCCAGCGCCGCCACACCATAGAGCGGATTGCGCAGTCCAAGATAAATGCCGCACACTACAAAAATGCCGCTGAACACATACTTCCACGGCACACTGTGAATGCGCTGACGGGTTGGATGAAGCAGCTCCTCATCCGGTTCCTGTCCGTAGTCCACCAGCCACTGTCCGGGCAGCCGGTTAAAAAAATAAACAGCACTGTTTCCCAGAACCACACCGGCAATCACCGCCGCAGCACAGGTTCCCAGTACCACAAGATATTCCTGCATATAGATTTCCCCCTGATTCACTCTCCAGTATATTTTACCATTTTCTGCCGTATTCTGCAAGCCAAAGCCTTGCAAAATCCCCCGTCCCGCGTTACAATACTCCTAACAAAAACAGGTGATATGGAGGTACACCCATGAACGACATCAAGAAAAAACGTTATGATATCCTGGGTCCAAAAGTTGCAGAAGCCCTGGAAGCAAGAGGTTTTGAAGCATACTATTTCGAAACCGCAGCCCAGGCCAGAGAAAAAGCCCTGGAGTTGATCGCACCGGATGCATCCGTCGGCTACGGCGGTTCTGTAACCATCAATGCTCTCGGCCTGAAGGAAATACTGCGTCAGCGCGGAAATACCATGTTTGACCGCGACCTGGCTGCAAATCCGGCAGAAAAGAAAGCCATCGAACACGCGGCTTTCAATGCGGACTGGTTCCTCATGGGCTCCAATGCCATCAGCGAAGACGGCCAGCTGATTAATATTGACGGGATCGGCAACCGTGTTGCTGCTCTGATTTACGGACCGGAAAACGTTCTGGTTGCTGCCGGCATGAACAAGGTTGTAAAAAACGTGGACGATGCCTGGAGCCGCGCACGCAATACGGCCGCTCCGGAAAACATGGCACGTTTTGACGGACTGAAAACACCTTGCAAAGCAACCGGTTCCTGCGCCGACTGCCTGAGCCCTGACTGCATCTGCAATCAGCTGGTTCACACCCGCCGCTGCAAACCGCCTAAGAGAATTAAAGTCTTTCTGATTGGAGAAGATCTGGGTCTATAAGCCCTGAGCAGCCCTTATACGATTGAGAATCATCATCTTACCGGATTTTGTTCAAAAAAACTCAAAATCCGGTATTAAATTATG
>JAFYNS010000079.1 GCA_017556505.1 Bacillota bacterium
AGGATGGTCTTCAGCCGCAGATCCGGCTTGCCGAGGAAAGTGAGGTATTTATTCAGTCCCTGGATGCGGAGGTTGACGGTTTTCGGGGCAAAATTCGCAATCAGATATTCGCGATATGCCAGTAAATTGTCTTTTGTCAGGCGGGCGTGCTGACGGTAGAATCCTTCGACAGCTTTTTCATAAGCCAGTACTGTGTTCTGTGACAGATTGGCATCATTGAGCCATTTGACAAATTTTACAACAGATTCCGGTGTTTTTGTGTTTTTTTTCATGTGAGTTTCATCCTTTCTGATAGGTAAATTTTATTCTTTATAAGTTTAGCAATCTGCCGGAAAAATGCAAAGCAGGGGACAGGCGGTGCGTCCTGTGTATTCGCTTATCGCAAATAGGCGATTGCAGAAAATCCCTGAAATCCGACAAAAAATCCCTGAAATCTTACATGCAGCATAAGTTTTTCTTGAGGTGCAGGTAATTTGTGCTATACTTCGGACACGAATTTTAAATTTCAGGAGGGAAAAAAATATGATAATTCAAAGTCAGAAAAGTAAGTACACCATCTGCCATCCGGTGGTTTTTGCCATGGTAATGCAGGATGCGGAACTGTGCAGGGAGCTGCTGCAGCGGATTTTGCCGGAAAGAAAGATCCGGAAGATACGGTTTCTGAGTGAGGATGAAGGCTGCATTGAAGAGGGTGAAAGACTGCCGCAGGGGGTGCCGGCCAAGCTGGATACAGAGAAAACGATTATCGTCGGACTGAATGCGAAATCCATTCGTCTGGATGTTTTGTTCGAGGACGATGAGGTATGGTATGACCTGGAGATGCAGGTGGAAAATACGGACAGTCCGGCCAGGAGGAGCCGTTACTATCATGCAGCGAAAACTGTGGCCAGTTTTAAAAAAGGGCAGCTGTATCAGGCACTGAAGCCGGGATATGTTATCTTCATCTGCATGTTCGATCAGCTGGGAATGAATCAGCCGCTTTACCGTTTCGAAATGCGGGATGAAAAAAATTTCTTGCCTTTGAACGACGGGCAGGTTACAATATTCCTGAACGGGGTGTGTACTGCGGAGATTCCGGAGGGTCTGCGGCCGTTCTACCTCTACCTGCAGGATGGGGCAGTCGATGGAGACGAGTTTATCTCCCGTATGGATGCCGCCGTGCAGGAGGTAATCCAGAAAGAGGAGGTGCGGTACAGGGTGACTTTATACGATGAAATTGAGATGTGGAAGAATGCAGCGGAGGCTGTGAAGGTGGAAGCGGAAGCTGAGATTGAGGCTGCGAAGGCTGAGATTGAGGCTGCGAAGGCGGAAGCGGATGCCATGAAGGCGGAAGCGGAAGCTGTGAAGGCGGAAGCGGATGCCATGAAGGCGGAAGCGGAAGCTGTGAAGGCGGAAGCGGAAGCTGCCGCACGTTTGAATCGTTTGACGGAAAAGCTTCTGGAGCTGGGCCGGTTCGAAGATGCGGCACGTGCTTTAAAGGATGAAGTGTACCGGCAGGACCTGCTGGAAAAAATTAATCTGTAATTTTTATCGGCAGACCGGGGTGAAATATCCGGTCTGTTATTTTTATTCGGTTTATGCAGAAATTTTCCATACTTTTCCTCGGTAAAATGTAAAATTCTGCTTGTGAGTTGCCGACAAAAATCGTATAATCAAAGTATCTATAATCATACGGGTGTGTGGTGTAACGTAATCCTGTATGAACATAATTTGAGATTATGAAAGAAAGGAATGGAATGAAAATGAAAAAGACATTAGCAATTTTGCTGACACTGGCTTTAGTGATCTGCATGATTCCTGGTATGGCGTTTGCGGATGAAGCCTGGGGCAACAGCTACGCATTCAAGTCGGGTTATGAAACGGAATTTGTGTATAATGGAGTAGCACAAGGTCCAGATTTAATCGTTGAAAAAATTGCACAGGGTGGAACTGAGGCAGAAGTGGTACCAGATACTTCCTATAAGCTGCTGAATCCTGATAAAAGTGCATTTACTAAACCGGTGAATCCAGGAACGTACACTGTG
>JAFYNS010000007.1 GCA_017556505.1 Bacillota bacterium
AAAAATCATCCGCAACACGCACAGTATTATTTACTTCCCATGCTTCGCCGTCTACGGTAAGAGTGAGACCGGTTTGTGCCAGCACATGAGTTGTTCCATCATTCCCGTCAAATTTTTCCTCATCAATTCTTATCTGCACTCGATAGCGGTAGACACCTCCTCCGAAGGTATCTCCATTTGCCATCGATGTCCAGCTGCCATCCACCTTCCTCTGCCAGTCGACGCTTTCAAGATATGCCGGCTGCCCTGTTGTAACAGTAAATGTAGGTTTTGTTGCATTTTCACCATATGCAGGCGTAATGTCACCGGAAGAAGATTGGGCAGCAACTGTGCTTACTACTATGCGGCTGTCCGCGGCAAATGCTGCTGCAGGCAGCATGCTCAGAAGCAACATGGACACAAGCAGCAAACTCATTATTTTTCTCAATTCTTTTTTCATTTTTTCTCCTTGTCCTTTACCCCATATCCGGATAAATTTCAATATGCTCACTCCAGTCACAGTCCGTGGAAATCACTTCATCCATAAAGGCGAAATATTCCGTTTCTCTGTCACCGAATGTACACCGATAGAAATATACTTCCGTCTGACTGCTTCCATCAAAGTAAGCATAAGACTCTGAACCGGTCAGTAGACATTCTTCGAAGTCAAAGGATCCTTCACAGCCCTCAATGTAGACCGGTCCGCAGGAACAGTCACGAAGTGTGCTCTGATAAAAATCAAAATCTCCGCTTCCTGCCACGGCCTCCACGGCATAGACACCGCATCCGTAAAGGTCCATATTATACAGATTCACATTCCGGCAGCTTTCGAAATCCAGTACGTTTCCGCTGCACTTTCCAATCTCCGTATGGCCCATGGTCAGATCCGACAGAGTGACATTGCAGCAGTTTCTGAAATTGAGAACTGCTGCGTACCGTGGGTCTGTGACAATCTCGTTTTCTTCCGGACGGTCAGCTGCGAAGCCTCCCCCACAGATAACCAGGTCATCCACATCCTGCAGTACAGCTTCCACGCCATCGAAGCATTCTTCCAGTTTCACGTAAGGATGGGACTCATTCCAGGCGTCTCCATGCTGTTCCCACTGTTCCGTCAGATAGCTGCTCAGGTTCAGTCTGCCTGTCTGGAGCAAAATCTCCGCTCCCGGCTTCACTGCATTCACCAATTCTTCTGCCGTTCTGACGATGGTGATTTCTTTCGGTATCCAGGTTTTCGAATAGAAATATCCCTCTGCACTCATGATACCTTCACAAGTAATACGATCTTTTTCCATCCGATAAATTCCCATCTTCGGGTTAACCGGCGGTGTTCCATCTGCGACGCTTCTGCTGCAGAACAGAATATAGAGGAACACATCCCCTGTTTCTGTCTTTACCAGATACGGCTCCAGCCCTTCTGCCATACGTTCTTCGTAATAGTACAGCCCATCTTTATCTGTATAAATTCCAAAACTGTCATACATTCCCTGTGCTTCGTTATAGAAACCGGAAACAGACACTTCATCCAGTCTGCCATCACCGTCTAGATCGATAAAAACAGAATGATCCAGCGGAACCCTTACGGTATAACGATCCGGACTGGTCGTGTATTTTGTCTGGAAAACATGGGGATATTCCAGGAAGCTGACGGTAGCCGTCTGCCGCCCGAAACCTTCTTCCGCCAGATCCCCCGGGCTGAAATAGAAGGTAATTCCGTTATAGTCCAAGGTCCAGGAAATCTCATCTTCCAGCGTGTTTATGAAATAGTCTGTTACAGCAGTGTCCGAAAGGAACTCACCGCTCCACATGTGGCTGAGCAATTCCTTCTCCACAGCCTGCACCATACCGTCCATATCACGGATAACATCGTGAATGGAAAGCTGGCGGCCTGTTTCCGTATCATAGGTGATACCAATCATGCCGCGGTATCCATAGATGTTTCCGCAGTCCCGGTAAGAGTCACAGACCATGCTGAAGACCCTTTCATCAGCTCTTCTAACCTGCATGTCCACTGTGGAAACGTACGGCCTGTCTGCACGTCCGGCTTCGACTTCACCCATAAAAATGTCGAAGTCCTCTTCCATGCTGCGGACATTCCCGTCCGCCATTTCCTGAAGGACAGCAGCAAACTGAGGATATTTTGATGCGGATTCCTGTCCCAGAATGACCGTGCTGGCATCACTGCGGACCTGAACCACGCCGGAACCGTCCTCCAATTTTGCACGTGACCAGAATTCCTGCTCCAGATTCAGGAAAGCGGCAGCAGTTTCCGTCTTATTTTCATCAGGCAGCGGATTCTGTATTTCATCCTGCGGAGTCTGCCCACCGCATCCGGTTATCAGACAAAGGGTCAGCAAAAAGAGGAACAGCCCGGGAAAATATTTTTTTCTTCTTTGTTTCATTTGTATAGACTCCTCCGGCTTCATCATCTGTATGTAATAATTCACAACGAATCAACTCGTCTGCATCGTACTTTCGTGCAGATTCTGCATTATTCGGTTGTTTTGTTATTAATAATCAATCCGCAGTCTCTTGCACGAACCGCCAGTTCTGTGCGGTTTTTAAAACCTGTTTTGTTTCTCATGGACTGGATATGCCCCTTTACCGTGCGAAGTGAAATATGAAGTTTTTCTGCGATGTCCGCATCACTTTCACCAGCCACAACTTCGCGCAGTACTTCCAGTTCCCGGCTGGTCAGAGCGATGCTGCTGATATTTCCCAACTGCAGAGAAGGAGTTGTATCCGGATAAACGCATTCCCCTGCCATGGTTCGGTCCATGATTTCGAGGACATTTTCTACTGGCGAAGATTTATACCAGAAGCTGTTTACCCCAGCGTTCCGGGCACGATCGATAAAGCTGCATTCCGGCTGCCCGGTCACAATGATAATTTTGATATCAGGAAAATTTTTTCTGATTTTTTCTGAAGCTTCGATTCCATCGGCATTTGATGCAGTGCAGACATCCATCAGAATCAGATCAACCTGGTTCGTTCGGCAGCAGAATTCTGTAAATGCTGCACTTTCCACAGAAGGAACCAGTTCATACCGGTCACTTTGTCTGACACAGATTTCCAAAAGCTGCCGCGCCATAGGATCGTCATCTACAATCAAAACACGCGTCATATGTTTTCCTCCGTTTTTTTCATAGTAATCGTAAGGCTGTAGA
>JAFYNS010000080.1 GCA_017556505.1 Bacillota bacterium
ACCAGCAGGTTATTTACTGTCTGTCGGCCCTGGAATTTCATCATGCTGCGGGAAATCAGCCCTTTATATTTCTTTTTCGATGAAATACCGATGCCGTTTACCACCACATGAAGAAGAATCATATACAGACCGATGAAAACCGGAGCATAGGCCACATTGACCCAGGCTGGCGGATAGGCACTGAATGTGTTCATATACAGTTCCGGCGTGCTGTAGCCAAAAATGGCACCGAAGAGCAGAAGTACAATTCCCACCGGACCGAACCATTTTTTCACGCCGCGAAGAGGCTCGTTGCGGTGTACTGTATTGACTACTTCCATCAGATCTGTCTTTTTCAGATACAGAAGTCCCAGAAGGAAGGCTGCCACCATAACCATCAGTATGAATACTGCAGACAGAATCAGACACTGCAGATCGAAGGTGAGGACCATTTCCGGACTGTCGATGATGAACTGACGGAACAGGTTCCACAGGAGCCAGGCGAAGGGAATACCCAGGATGGTTCCTGCCAGAGAGGATATGCAGCTGAGAAGAGCCACTTCCTTCAGCAGGGCCTTCGCCAGGGACTTCTTCGAGGCACCCAGCAGAAGCAGGGTGCCGATTTCCCTTGACTTCATCCGGTAAAACAGGCTGGCTGCATAAATGGTAAAGATCACACAGCCCACACAGGCCAGGGCGAAAATCATCATCATCTGTTTCCGGCTGTCTCCGCCTTCCGGCAGAATGGTTAAGACGGTAGGGGAAAACATCATGGCTCCATAGGCTGTAATCAGCAGCAGGGAAATGAAGTTGCAGAATACATAGAGAACGTAATTCTTTCTGTTGTGGCGGCGAAGTTTGTCGAAAACTGTCGAAAGTGTCATGGAATCCAGGGTTACATGTGCCGCCTGGTTTACAATGGTCTTCTGTGTCATCTTTCCTCACCGTCCTTGCTCATATCTTTAATGGCTGCAAGCAGTCGGTCCTGAAATTCCAGACGAGTCTGTTCATCCCGGCGCTCCATGGTCTTCCAGACCTGTCCGTCTTGTAATAAAATGACTTTATCACAGAAGGAGGCGGAGATGCTGTCGTGGGTTACCATGAAGATGGTAGCATTCAGTTGGTCGCGGGAGGCCAGGAAGGCATCGATTACTGCACGGCTGGACCGGGAATCCAGGTTTCCCGTCGGTTCATCGGCCAGAATTACCAGAGGCTGGTTGATGAGGGCACGGGCCACAGCGGTACGCTGGCGCTCCCCGCCGGATATTTCAGCCGGATATTTATCCAGAATATGTGTAATCCCGAAAAGCTGAGCCAGTGATTCTGTCTCTTCTTCTGCTTTCCTGTCTGCCTTGCCGGCGATGACCTTTGGAAGCAGAATATTTTCCCGTACCGACAGGCCATCCAGCAGCATGAAATCCTGAAAAACGAAGCCCAGCTTTTCATTGCGGATACGGGCCAGCCGGGTTTCATCCAGGCCTGCCAGCTGCTGTCCTCCCAGGGTGATGGTTCCCTCGTCGAAAGGAATATAGCAGGAAATGCAGTTGAGCAGGGTGGATTTACCAGACCCGGAGGGACCCATGACCGCTACGAACTCACCTTGGGAGACCGACAGATCTACACCTTTCAGCACTTCGTAGCGGGTGGTGCCGACCTGATAAGTTTTGTGAAGATTTTTAACGTATAGCATAGTATAAAACCCCTTTCATCTTTTGATGAATTCATAATAACAGAATTCCAGCCATAGAGATTTCCGGATGTAATCTTTGGCATCCTTTTTGTCAGGTTTTGAAAGAGTAAGGCAGAACTTGTAAAGTTTGGGCCTATTTTTGTAACATTTGGCAGGGGGATGCTTCCGATGAAGGTTTCCCAGAAGGAATTTCTATGGTAAAATAAGCAGAGTAAAACTCAAACTTAAATTCAAATTCAAATTCAAAGTAAGAAGGAAGGGCCTTTAGATGATACGTGTAGGTATCTGTGATGATGAAGCTTCGGCCAGAGACAGTCTCCGTCTGAAGCTGGAAAAGATGGATCTCTTCGATCAGGGAGAGGCGGAAGTCATCTATGAATTTAATTCAGGGGAGGGACTGGTCAGCTGGCTGGGCAAACACCGGGGAGAACTGGACCTGGTCTTTCTTGATGTGGAAATGAAAGCACTGAACGGAGTGGAGGCCGCCAGAAAAATCAGGGAGTCGGATAAAAATATTTTGCTGGTATTTATCACCGGATATGCCGATTTCGTCTTTTCTGGCTATGAGGTGGAGGCACTGGATTATCTGCTGAAGCCGGTGAAGGAGACAGACCTGAAGCGGGTCATGGCACGGGCATCGGATCGGCTGGCTGATGAGACCCGCCATATTTCTCTGAGAAACAGCGATGGAACTTACCGGTTATATAAAGAAGAGATTATGTACGTCTGCAGCCAGGGACGACAGGTGGGCGTAGTTCTGACAGACGGGCGGACGCTGTGGTTTTATCAGAAGCTGGATCAGCTGGAAGAGGTGCTGGGCAGAGGGTTCGTGCGGATTCACCAGCGGTATCTGGTGGCCAGCCACCATGTGCGAGTCATGGGCAGTGACCAGGTGTCCATGACAAACGGGCAGCAACTTCCGGTGAGCCGTTCTCTGAAGCAGGCTGCGATGGCAAAGCTGGCCAGAAATATGATGGGAGAATAAATGGGGGAATTCATGAGACCAACAGAGTTTGAATATGTGATGAATTTCATCTTCCTGCCGGTACTGCTCTGGGCAGGCTATAAAGTGGTGAACTGTCTTGCGGAAGTGAAACCGCAGAGAAAGTATAAGGTAATCATGGTGGTTGCGGTGATGTTTGCGGTCAGTATGATCATGTTTGTGGGAGATCTGGCCAATCTGCCGCCCACACTGATTGGTGTGATTGTTGCTGTGCAGTTTTGCTGCCGAGGAAGCCGATGGCAGCGGTTTGCTGTGGCCATGATCTTCTGTACGGAGGCTTTCGCTATCAGTACACTGATTGATTCTTATATCCAGATTGTGACAGAACTTACGGGTGTTCTTCGGGCCCTTTTCTGGCTGGGACTGTGGATTCTGATGCGCAGGAAACGGCCACCACGGGAGTACCATCTCAGTGATTCCACCTGGAAACTGATTTCTCTCATGACAGTGACCCCACTGGGAATGGTGCTGTCCATTGTACTGCTTCAGTCCAGCAGCAGCATTACGGTCAGTGGAGCCATACTGAGTAATATCACAATGCTGATTCTGGCAACGGGCACCCTGGTGATTCTCATGCAGATGATTCCGGTGCTGGCGGCGAAAGAGAGCCTGGAAGAGAAGAACCGTATGTATGAGATGAACCGTGTATATTACGAGAACCTGGAGCGGCAGCAGCAGGAAATACGGATTCTCCGTCACGATATGGCGAACCATCTGCAGACTCTGGCTACGCTTTCTGAGGCAGAGCGGCTTTCCTATATCGAAAAGCTGACGGGGACCTTTGCCATGGCGCAGTCGGTTCGGTATTGTGAAAACCCGGTGGTCAACGGTGTCCTGAACGCTAAGCAAAATCTTATCGCCCAGGCTGGGATTTCTTTTCAGGCGCAGGTTCGGGTGCCGGCGGATCTTCCGGTGGGGGCGGTGGATTTGTGTGCCCTGGTAGGCAACGGGATGGACAATGCCATTGAAGCATGCCAGAAGATAAACCAGGAGAATCCTTTTATCCGCCTTACGATTCGGGTCGATAAGGGAATCTTCGTCATGGCGATTGTCAATAGCTGCGTGACAGAAGTGATACTATCGGGAAAGGGCCGTGGTGTACTGCCGAAGACCACGAAGGACGCATCCAGAGGTCATGGCTACGGACTGCGGAGCATGAAAGAAATCGCAGAGCGGTATGGTGGACAGATGGAACTGTCTGCGTCTGCGGAGGAAGGAAAGTTCACCCTGTTTCTGTGGCTGCCGCTGAGGGTATGAATATAGAACCCTTACCTAGCAGAAAATGCGCTCTGAAACCCGCATGAAATCAAGGGATTTTTACTTCTAAATGCTAACATGCCACCAACATAAATTGGGGGGAAATCTTTGGCAAATCTGCCCTGTCAGTTGTTGAAGGGGTATATCTGAAAGAAGATAAAGTCTACAAATGCGGAACGGCGGATAGAGGAACTTGACCGGTTATTCAAGCGTATTTACGAGGACAACGCCAATGGGAAATTATCTGACAGCAGATTTCAAATGCTCTCTTGGGATTACGAGCAGGAGCAGGAAGAACTGCGGGAACATTTCCTATGACCTTGTGGGAATACTCCCCATGTCTTTTCTGAATGACCTGCAAAGCGGAGAAAGGTACTGTCGCATCAGATGAATGAGCCTATCAAAAATCTATGTTGCAGTCCCCTTTTCAACCAAATAACCAGAAATATCAATAAAAGGTATGTAATTTATGGGAGTTTTTCATGTAATTTACCAAAATTCCGGAGTTATGTAAACCAAATTACATACCTTTTGCTTAATATTCGTAATAAAAGGATGAAAAAGGGGCGTCGTCTTAACAGTTGGTTACCCATTTACCGTTCATGCGACAGCCCCTTTCCCGAAACAATCTTATGCTGTTTTACGAGTGCCGCCCTAAGGGTGGGCCAGTTTTTCAGTGGCCTGGCCTGCCCCGGCATTCTTTTACATTTATAGTGCTTTCACTGTCGAAATCAGTTTCTGAATATCCTCCGGAATTTCGGTCTCAAATTCCATGTGCTCACGGGTCACAGGATGTTCGAATGCCAGATACCGTGCATGGAGAGCCTGACGGTCGATATAGTCGGAAACACGTTCGTTATGTACATAATCCGGAATATTGTTAACCCGACGGTATTCGAATGGATCACCGTAGCAGTACAGGTGGTCTCCTACGATAGGGTAGCCGATGTAGGAAAGGTGAATACGGATCTGGTGGGTACGTCCTGTTTCCAGCTGCAGCTGTACCAGTGTGTGTCCGTTGAACCGTTCCAGTACCCTGTAGTGGGTGATGGACTCCTGTCCGCCGTCCTCCACAGGCATAACCCAGCGTTCCACTTCATCAGCAAAAGGACGGCCCAGCGGAAGGTCGATGGTACCTTCGTCGTGAGGCATTTCGCCTGTCACTACAGCGATATAACGTTTCACCACAGTATTTTTACGCATCTGCTTGACGATTTCTTCCTGTGCGAAGGAGTTCTTTGCGATAATCATCAGGCCGGAGGTGTTCATGTCGAGACGGTTGACGAAGCGGATTTTGTAAAGGTGACCGGTGCCGGCTTTTTCATCTTCGTACATCTTTTTCATGAGACCGTTGGCGATAGTGTGGTTTGGTTTACCTTTGGTGGGGTGGACTGCAACCCATGGCTGCTTATTGATGACCAGGATATCATTGTCTTCGTAAACCACGTTGATTGGAATATCCTCCGGTGGGAAATCAGATGCTTCATCGGGCATTTTGATTACAATTTCATCACCAGCTGCGGTTGGAACCCAGCTGGGCATCTGCTCACCGTTCAGATAAATCAGCTTCTGAAATTTCAGCTTGGTCATGAGGCGGGAGGAGAAGGTGAAATGCTGGCGCATCAGCTCTTTCACGGATTTTCCTGCTTCCTCAGGCGCTACAATATGTTTGAATTCAGTCATTTTCGTAATCCTTACTGTTTATTTTATAAAAATTTGCTCTTGCACTTATCCCAGAAATGCTGCCCTTTGAAACGGACCATGTTTACCTTTTTCTGAGAAAGGGAAATTTTTATTTCCCTTACATTCTTGTATTCAGTCAGGCCGCCGTCATATACCACGCTCAGCACATCGTCATCATATTCCAGACATGGCTGAATGGTCAGTGTGTCACTTTCCGGAAGGAGAATGCTGGAGGTGAAGCTGCGGTAAGCAGTGGAGTTGATTGGTGCAATCGGCGCCATCTGCAGTACATTCAGTCTCGGGTCCACGATACTGCCGCCCAGGGAATAGTTATAGGCCGTGCTTCCCGCCGGTGTGGAAACACAGATTCCATCCCCGCTGAACCGTTCAATGAAGGAATCATTGATGGACACATTCAGGTGGACAGGGAAGGTAGGAGCACCCTTAACAGCGATTTCATTGAGGCCGGTATGGGTGAATTCACCAGCATCTGTCTTTACAATCCCGGTAACGGTACTGAAAGGCTGCAGTGTATAATGCCCCTGATTGTACTGATAAATCATATCGTCAATCTTATCCGGCAGAACCTCCTGGAAAAATCCCAAATGACCTGTATTGATACCGACCACTGGTGTTTCAGGGAAATTCAGATCCTGCATCAGACGGAGCAGGGTACCGTCACCGCCGACACAGAGAATCAGTTCTGTTTCCTGCGGGTCAAATTCTTCGTAAACACGAAGACCGGATTTCACCAGCTTATTACGAAGATCCTGCTCAATCAGCCGGGATTTTTCTGTGATATTGGAATAGATAAATACTTTTTTCTTGTTCATAGATAAGTTCCTGTTCTTAAAGCATCAGCTTTTCAAATTCTTCTACCAGATCCTTAAAGGTTTCCATGGCCAGCTTCACAGGCTCAGGGCTTCCCATATCCACACCTGCAATCTTCAGCAGTTCCACAGGGTGGTCGGAGGAGCCGGACTTGAGGAAGTCGATATAAGCATCTCTTGCCGCAGAGCCTTCTGTCAGGATTTTGCGGGAGATAGCGGTGGCTGCAGAATAGCCGGTCGCATACTGATATACGTAGAAGCCGCGGTAGAAGTGCGGAATACGTGCCCATTCATACTGAATGTATTCGTCCTGAGTCAGTGACGGACCAAAATATTTGTTATTCAGATCATTATAGGTGTCATTCAGCCACTGGGCAGTCAGGGTTCCGCCGTTTTCCACTTCCTTATGGGTCAGATGTTCGAATTCTGCGAACATGGTCTGACGGAAGAGGGTGGTACGGAAGTCTTCAATATAGTGATTCAGCAGATACTTCTTCATTTCCGGATCCGTTTCTTTTTCCAGCAGGTGCTGAATCAGCAGGGATTCATTAACTGTGGAAGCAACTTCTGCGGTGAAGATAGAGTGGTCACCGTAGATGAATGGCTGGTTCGCACGGGTATACCAGGAATGCATGGAGTGACCCATTTCGTGAACGATGGTAAATACATCATTCAGAGTGTCGGTGTAGTTCAGCAGCACGTAAGGCTTGCTGTCGTAGGACCCAAAGGAGTAGGCACCGGAAGTCTTGCCCTGGTTTTCGTAAACGTCCATCCAGCGTTCATCTACGCCTTTCTGCAGGGTGGAAACATATTCTTCACCGAGAGGTGCCAGACCTTCTTTCATTATTTCGATGGCCTCTTCATAAGGAATATCCTTCTTCGGCAGTTTCACCATCGGAACGTAAATATCATACATCTTCAGTTCATCCACGCCCAGAACCTTCTTACGAAGTTCGATGTAGCGGTGGAGTACCGGCAGATATTCGTGAACGGTTTCAATGAGGCGGTCATAAACTTCTTCCGGAATATTGCCTCCGGACAGGGCAGCCTGACGGGAAGAGTCATATTTACGGATCCGTGCAGAAACCACATCTGTTTTCACATTGTAATTGTAATTGGTAGCAAGGGTGTTAATCAGAGCCTTGTATGCTTCATACATATTGGTAAATGCAGCCTGACGCACATCACGGTCATGACTGTGCATGAAGGCAATATAGTTGCCGTGAGTCAGGGTAACTTCTTCACCGTTTTCATCTTTGATTGTACCGAATGTCATATCTGCATTGTTTAGCATGGTGAAAACATCGTTGGTTGCGCCGAGAACTTCACTCATCTGTGCCAGCAGGTTTTCTTCGGCAGCTGTGAGAATATGAGCTTTTTCGCGCAGAGTATCCTTCAGCATGAATTCGTAAGTCTTCAGTTCCGGTTCCTCTTCGATATACCCCAAAATCTCTTCTTCCGGCGCTTCCAGAAGCTGTGGGGTGAAGAAGCTCATGGCAGCGCTGACTCTTGCGATAACAGAACCACACTTGTCATCCATTGCCTGATACTTATCCACACGGTTATCTTCGTCTTTTTTCATGTGTGCATATACGAAAGCGTGTTCCAGCTTCAGCCAGATCTGATCGCGCAGCTTCAGGGCTTCCGCTAAAGTCCGGGCAGATTCAGTCAGATGCCCGTCATATTTTGCAAAGCCGGAAGCCAGGGACAGGCACTCGTCCATGTCACGCTCCCACTGAGATTCATCGGGATACATCGCTTCGATGTCCCATTTATATTCATTTGCGATTTCATTTCGCTGTTTCAGATTTTTATCAGCCATTTTCCCCTCCATAACTGTAGATTATATTCTTCTTTTATGGTAAAATAGTATACCATAAAACAGTTAAATTTACAAAGCATTGAAAGGATTTTATATAAATGGATAATAGATCAATTGGTGTTTTTGATTCAGGTCTGGGTGGACTTACGTGTATTCCGAACCTGTTTCATGAACTGCCGGAAGAAAGGGTCATTTATTTCGGGGATACAGCCCGTACTCCGTACGGTTCCAAGGCGATTTCTACGGTAAAGGCCTATACCAATCAGATTGCAGATTTTCTGGCTTCCAAGGATGTGAAAATGATGGTCATTGCCTGCAATACCATCAGTGCCACCTGTCTGCCGGAGCTGCAGCAGAGATTCCCGGATATTCCGATTTTAGGTATTATCAATCCTGCAGCACAGCGGATTGCTGACATCTGCACAGAGGAGAACAATATTGGTATTATCGCTACGAAAGTGACCATTGCCAGCGGTGTATATACCGAATCCATCGAGGAACGCCATCCGGGACTGAATGTCCACACGATGGCGACACCTGCTTTCGTTCCTCTCATCGAAGAGGGAATTATCGAAAATGAAATCATGGACCTGACCATCAGACATTATATGGACAGTTTTGTACGCGAGAATCAGCTGGATACTCTGGTTCTTGGATGCACACATTATCCTCTGATTCGAAAGAATATTCTGAGACTTTATCCGAATCTGCAGATTGTGAACCCATCTTACGAAATTGTGGCCAGAATTCACCAGGTTCTGAAGGAAAAGGATATGCTGGCAGTAAATAATGACCGTGAAAATGTGTTCTACGCCAGTGACCTTTCTGAAAACTTCGTAAACATGATTCAGAACATTCTGAAGACAGAAAAATCTGACTTAATCTTAAAGTTTAAAAATCTGGATTTATAATTATACAAAGGAGACAACCATGGAATACCTGACTAAAAAAGAATTGTATGAACTGCTGGATATCGATACGCCTGCGGATTTTCAGTATTTTGAAAATCTGGCAGCTCTGCTGGAATGCGAAGATGAAATTGACAACCAGACTCTGGCGCAGCTGCTGGAAGGGGTTGATAAAAAGGCTCTGGCTGAACTGATTTACAACTATTTCGAAGAAATGACTGATTTCCTGCCGGGAGATGCAGCAGAAGCATATGGTGTGCTGGAACGTATCAAGTTCTCTTTAATGGGGCTTTCACGCAACTGCGACGAGGAAGATCTGCTGTCCAACCTGACAGAGGAAATGGAACGATTCCGTATCTGGTATTCTGTGGAAAGCCGTGTTTACTGCACTTCTGTTCTGTCGGGTGAAGAACAGGTGCTGCCGGTTCGTGATGCTGTAACTCTGGCGCGTTCTGAAAATCTGACCAGAGAAAAATTCGAATACGATTACAGTGAATGTCTGGATTACAAGCTGGATGAATATATCATGAATTTCGGGGATCTGGTTGCTGCAGAACTGGAAGAAGAAGCCAATGCTGCATATGAAGAAGCTGCCCAGGAAGATTACGGAATGAGCAGTGACTATGATTATAACAAAGACGATTATTATTCCTAAACCAGCTAAGGGAGCCGGTCCTTTCGGAACCTGTAACCGGATGCCTGCATAGTATGTAATAAACATATATGGAGGTGACTTTATGGGTGATGAGGCCAGGTGCCTGGAGTGCTGTGAACGGGACTGTCAGAACCGGTGCTATCAGAAGTGCTGCTGTCAGGACAGCTGCGATGGTGAAGATGGAGGAAATCTGATTGGACTTCTGATTCTGCTTTTGGTGGTATACTGCCTGTTCAGCGGCGGAAGCAGCGGACGGGGCGGACTTTTCGGCGGACTCTTTTAAAGAGTCCGTGCTTTACATTTACAAAGGAAAAGAGGTTGCGGAATGAACGAACAATACAAACAGGGTATGGCATCGGCCTTAGGCTGTGCAGTATGGTGGGGCATTATGCCGATTTACTGGCAGATGCTGCAGCCCATCAGTTCTTTTGTAATCATTTTTTACAGAATTCTTCTGGTTGCAGTGGTATGTTTTATCATGGCTCTGAAGGTTCATGGTATGGCGGAAATCCGCCGGCAGTTTGCGGTACCGGGAATCAAACTTCGGTATTTTCTGGCGGGGATTCTGATTACTGCCAACTGGTCCATGTATATCTGGGCAGTGAATGCGGGCATGGTTATTCAGACCTGTATCGGTTACTACATAGAACCTCTGATTGTCTGCATTTTCGGCGTAGTTTTATTCAAAGAAAAACTGGACAAATTCAAGATCATTTCTCTTGTACTGGCATCCATTGGCGTTGGAATTGTCATCGTTCACTTCCATCAGATACCAGCTGTTGCCATCGGACTTGGGGTAACCTTTGCTCTTTATGCTGCCATGAAGAAGAATTATCCTATGCCTCCATTGATGTCACTTCTCTTTGAAACCATTTTCCTTATGCCGATGGCACTTGCTGTCTGCGTCTGGATGGAAGTGACCGGTGTGGGTGCGCTGGCCTCTGCCGGCCTCGGAAAGTATGCGCTGCTCATGTTCTGCGGCCTGTTTACCGCCTTTCCACTGTCACTCTTTGCCAATGCAGCCAATAAGATCGACCTCTTTTCTCTTGGCCTGACAGAGTACATCAGCCCGACCATCTCTCTGTTTATCAGTATATATCTGTTTAAGGAACCATTTGACAGCATTCAGCTGGTTGCTTTCGCTATTATCTGGGTGGGACTGGTCTTCTTCAGCTATGGAGAATTCCATAAAGTGAAACTTATGAAAGAAGGGAAGGAGGACACTCCTCTTGAATAGAAACGGATCAAAGCCTGCACAGCTGGGCTTTTTTTCAGTAGCATTATTATATGTAGGTACCGTGATGGGGGCAGGGTTTGCCTCAGGACGTGAAATCTGGCAGTTTTTCGGTGTCTTCGGAAAGCAGGGAAGTATTGGAATCATCTTCGCCGCTGCTCTGTTTGTAGCCTTGGGTATGATGACCGCGTATATTGCCAGAACCCTTGGAAGCAGTGATATGGGCAGGGTTGTCGTTCCGGGAGGAAACCCGAAAATCATTTCTGCAATCGGTTATTTTATGGCAGGTCTTCTGTATACTGCCATTGTGTCCATGACCGCTGCAGGCGGAGCACTTTTAAATCAGCTCTTTGGGCTGCCGCGGGCACTTGGTGGAATCCTGGTAACGGTGCTGGTAATTCTGACTGTGCTTGGAGAATTTGAGCGTGTATCAAAAGTATTCCGCTGCATTATGCCGGTACTGTTTGTCACTGTTGTTGCTGTAAGCCTGATGGTGATTTTATGTCCGCTGGAACCGTCCTCACTTCATCAGGATATCGAACCAAGTCCGCTGGCTCCCAACTGGGTAATTGCAGCACTGCTTTATATCTCGGTGAATATGCTGGGTATGATTGCGGTCATAGCAAAATCTTCCGTTAATGCGAAAAATGCCCGCCATGGCATCGGCGGGGCAGGACTTGGCGGGGTATTCCTGGGGCTTCTGTCATTTGTTCTTCTGGCGTCAATGCAGAAGGATATGTATTATACCCAGGCACTGGATATGCCGATGCTGGGTTTTGCAGGAAGACTTTCCCCGGTTCTTACCGTCGTATATGGTCTGGTAACCTTCTGCTCCATTTATTCGGCTGCTACCAGCAATTATTACGCATTCACAACCAAGATTAAGGAAGGACCTCATAAAAAGAAACTGGTAATCCTGTTTGCATTTCTTGGGTTCCTGATGGGTCTGATGGGCTTTAAAAATGTGATTGGGATTCTGTTCCCGATTATCGGATTCCTTGGTTTCCTTGTAATTGGAATGCTGATTGTAAACTTCTTTATAGTCCGGAATTCGAAGGACAGGAGAAATGGATTTCCAGGTCATGACCGCCATAGCTATCCGCATCCGCTGGTTAAAGTTACCGGAGGACACGGAGGTGATGTGTTGCTGATTCTGGGACCGGAAAAATCGGCGTTATATGATGTGGGAATGTGCTGCTTTGCAGATAAAACCATTGCGAATATAAAAAGAGAGCTGGATGGAACAGGACGGACTGTCGACTATATCTTCCTCTCCCACAGTCATTACGACCATATGGGAGCTCTTCCGTATATACTGCAGGAATGGCCGGATGCAGTGGTATGTGCCAGTGAAAAGACGAAAAAAGTCTTTGAAAGCGAGGGGGCGCGCAGTCTCATTCAGAAAATGGGTGAAAATGCAGCAGAAAAGTATGGAGTTGACCGTATAAATATTATCGTCAACAATCTTCATGTGGACCGTGTTCTGAAAGACGGAGATGAAATCAGTCTCGGAACCGCAGAAAATGGCTGCGCGGCATCCGTTCAGGCACTGGAAACACGCGGACATACCGACTGCAGCATGAGCTACATGATTTTGCCGGAAAAGATTCTGCTGTGCAGTGAGAGCTGCGGAGTGCTGATCAGTCCGGAAGTCATCGAAGTGTCTGCGCTGAAATCCTTTGATGAGACCATCGAGACGGCACGCAGGCTGAAAGAACTGGATATAAACCATCTCTATTCACAGCACTACGGTATGGTGCCGGACTGGTTCCGCTATGAATTCTTTGATTTATATATCCGTCTTGCCGGGGAACAGCAGGAGTTTATCCAGTCACTGATCCGGGAAGGGAAAAGTTTTGAAGAAATACTGGCTGAACACGAAGCACGTTACTGGGAAGACAGCAGGGATATGGAACAGCCATATGAGGCTTATCGGATTAATGCTGAGAGTGAAATCCGTCAGGAAATTACAAAATTAAATAAATGTAATAGTGAAAAGTTATAATTGTTATGTTATAATTACATACAAATGACTATCCCGTCTGCGAGATAATTTTAAATTTTAATGAATACAGGAGATTGAGCCATGGGACTTTATGAAGAACTGAAAGTAAAAATTGAAAAAGCTGTTGAAGAAGGTTATGCAGAAGCGGTTGTACTGAGCGACTGGATGTCTGATCATCCGGAAGTATCCGGATCCGAATACGAAACATCTGCAAAGCTGGTAGAATATCTGAGAGGCCACGGTTTCGAAGTGGAATATCCATATGCAGGCATTGAAACTGCATTCCGTGGTATTTTCGGAAGCAATAATCATAAGCATAAGGTTGCTATCATGGCAGAATACGATGCTCTGCCAGGTGTTGGCCATGCATGCGGACACAGCCTGAGCGGTGCAATGAGTGTACTGGCTGCAGTGGCAATCAAGGATCTGCAGGACGAACTGAACTGTGACATTCACTTAATCGGTACTCCAAACGAAGAAAACGACGGTGCAAAGTGCGGTATGATTGACAGCGGCGTATTCGATGAATACGAAGAAGCTATCATGATTCATCTGTTCGATAAGAACCAGCTGTACTGCAAGCTGCTGGGCCTGCATCAGTTTGAATACACATTCCATGGCAAGCCTGCACACGGTGCGACTGCTCCATGGGAAGGAATCAATGCTCTGAATGCTGCACAGCTTATGTTCCACGGTATCGACTCCCTGCGTCAGCATGTAACACCGGACGTAAGAATCCATGGCGTATACAGAAACGGTGGTCTGGCACCAAACGTAGTTCCTGCAGAAGCAAGTGTGGAATTCTATACACGTGCACTGGAAAAGAAGTATCACCTGGGTCTGGACGAAAAGCTGGATAAGATTGCAGAAGGTGCATGCCTGATGACCGGTTGTACCTGGGAAAAGAAGCTGACTGCTGCAATGTATGACAACATGAATAACAACTTCGTTGGTATCAATGCAATGGATGAAGTTTATAAGGAAGTTGGTATTGAATTAAACGGTGATCCTGAAGTTATTTTCGGTTCCTCCGATGCCGGTAACGTAAGCTTTGTATGTCCAACCTTCCATCCGACTCTGCAGATTGTAGATAAGGGTATCGCAATTCATACTCGGGATTTCGAAGCTGCAATCAGAAGCGAAAGAGGACATAAGTCCATCAATGATGGTGCGAAGATTATCGCTCTGCACATCGCTAAGATCTTCTCTGATGAAGAAAAGATTGCTGCAATGAAGGCAGAATTCGAAGAATCCATTAAGGGATTATAAATGCATCTGATTTCTCAGTATAAAGGCCTGCCGAAGCAGGTTTATATTATCTGCTGTGCCAGAATCATTACAGCAATGGGAGCGTTTATCTTTTCTTTTACCACGCTCCTGATGACCGGTATTCTGGGGATGTCAGAAATTGCGGCGGGATATATGTCTGTGGCAGGTTCTTTCAGCAGCTTGTGCGGTGCGGTTACCTGCGGACGCCTTGCCGACCGGTTTGACCGAAAGAAGGTTCTGCTGATTATTATTTCTGTAAATGTCCTGAATCTTCTGATTGGCGGTTTCGTTGTTTTCAGGAAGCTGGTTCTGATTAATATCCTGATTCAGTGTTTCTGCTTCAGTGGTTTTATTCCGGTACTGGCAGCTATGATCAGCGATGTAACGGTTCCGTCCAACCGCAAGGAAAGCTTTTCTCTGCTGTATCTGTGCATTAATATCGGCTATTCCATGGGACAGGTTATTGCAGGACAGCTGTTCTATAACTACACCCGCTGGATTTTCTGGGGACAGGGCATCGCATTCCTGCTGTCAGGTCTTGTAATCCTTTTCTTCCTGAAAGATATGCCTTCTATTGCGGATATTAAACATGCACAGGCCATGATGCAGACCAGCGAACCGCTGCCGGTCTATACGAAGGAAAAGAAAGGAAGCTTCATAAAAGCATTCCTGAAGGACCACATTCTGGTAGTATTCCTGATGGCAATCGTATTGGTACAGTATGCACATGCTCAGATTACCTATCTGATGCCGCTGCAGCTTTCAAACATGTTTGGTCTGGAAGCTTCTGCTAAATGGAATTCTTACATGTGGTTTACCAACGGTGTCTGCTGCATCGTACTGACACCGCTTCTGCTGAATGTAACCAAAAGATTCAGTCAGATTATCAATGTGTCTATTGCAGCCTTCACTTATGTGATTGGTATGGGTGGGTTCTACTTCCTGAAAAGCGAGCAGAACCTGTGGACTATTCTGTTGTTTACCGTTGTCTGGACTGCAGGGGAAGTTCTGGTAAATACCGGAACCGGCGTTTTTATTGCAGACCGTGCTGAGCCACAGTACCGTGCAAGCTACCAGTCTCTTTACAGCCTGTCCAGCGATTTCGGACGCTGTCTTGGTCCTCTGACTATGGGATACATTCTGCTTGTATGTACCTACGGGCAGGGCTGGCTGATAACTGCTTCCGTTTGCCTGGTGGCTGTCCTGATTCTTACGTTCTGTTACCGGATGTACCGGAAGGAACAGAGCAGGATTTAATATGAAATGACATTGAAAAGGAGCGTTCAGTGACGCTCCCTTTTTTTATCTTCTTGGCTGCGGACGCGGCGGTCTTCCGGAAGGCCGGTTGTGGCCGCATGGATCGCAGTCATCATTACATTCGTTTCTGCATGGGTCGCAGCAGTCTGGTTTAGGACGGCAGCTGCAGCTGTCAGCTTCGGAATTGTTTTCAACCTCGCAGGATGGTCTGCAGTTTTCCAGTGTATCTTCCGGCCGAATCTGATTCGGGAAGAGGGACGGGAAGGTCTGACAGATGGCATTCTGCTGAATTGGAGCCTGGACATAGCCTGTAGAAAGGACGCAGAGCTGAACAGGAACCACAATTTTCTTTTCACAGGTCACACAGATGGCGATAATCAGATTGGCTGTTACGCAGCCGTCTGAATCAACACACAGATCGCGGCCATGATTATTGGTAGCAAGCCTGGATTCACAGGCGGAATTGCAGAATTCTGTGAACCGTGGAAGAAATGCAGTATCCACAGAAGATGGCATACAGATTTCAAAGAAATTGGTAAGTACGAGAGGCTGGCGGGCCTCAGCCACGTTTACTTCTGCACATACTGTAAAGATACTTTCGTTATTGCAGCTGTCACAAAGCAGCAGATCCAGTTCTACGATGACGTTACCTGTAATACAGATATTTTGTGTGCCGAAAACCGGAGTTCCCATACACTGGTCATCACAGCCTGAAGTATCTGCATACAGCAGTTTTTCTGAACAGTTTCCGTCAGCACCGATAACCGTAAGGTAATCTCCGGCGCTGTTTTTCAGGAATGTGGCACCGGAAATGGTGGTGTTCACATCAAGTTTTAAATTATCCGGGTCATCTACATTATCCGGGTTGAAGCTGCGCTTGCAGCGGATATCAATGACACGTTTTATTCTGTGTCCGCATGGAATGCAGGGTGAGAAAACCTGACCGCTGACACTCTTCATTCCCTGAAGGTGGAACGCCACGGCATCGAAGACTTTCTGCACATAAATCGGCTCTGTCTTCAGGCTGCTGAGATCCCCGTCGAATTGACAGAGAACATTGGCGTTGCAGCAGTTGTGATAGAGGTCCGGGGATACTCTTCCACCAAAGCAGCTCATATGGTATACCTCCTTAAATGGTCTATTTTCAATGAATAGTCCAAAGTTCTTTCTTTGATAGTATATGATTTTTGGTCAAAGTGTGTTACAATATTAATCCGTAGTATTAAATGAAGGAGTACATGGAAATGAGTAATATAGAAATCCGTAAACTGGACTGTGGTGTAAGAGTGGTCATGGAAATCATTCCTCACGTGCAGTCTGCCGCTGTCGGAATCTGGACCAGGACCGGGGCGGTTAATGAAGAAGCAAAATATGCAGGGGTATCCCACTACATCGAGCACATGATGTTCAAGGGCACAGAAACCAGAAGTGCAAGGGAAATCGCTGCGGATATCGATAAAATCGGTGGGCAGATGAATGCCTTTACCGGCAAGGAAGCCACCTGCTATTATGTAAAAGTTCTGAAGGATAATTTTGAGAAGGGGGCAGAAGTTCTGCTGGATATGCTCAGCAACTCTCTCTTCGATAAAACCGAAATGGATAAGGAACGTCAGGTAATCTGCGAAGAAATCAAGATGATTGAAGACCAGCCGGACGACCTGGCTCATGATACTGTCAGTGAAATCCTTTTTAAGGGAAACCCGCTGGGCAATTCCATCATCGGTACCCCAACCAGTCTGAACCGTATCAGCAGAAACGTGCTGACCGGATATTTTGAGAAGCAGTATACAAGAGATTCTATCGTTGTCTCTGTGGCAGGGAATATCGACCCTGATAAGGTATGTGCTTATCTGGAAGATAAGTTTGAAAAGCTGCAGGCATCTAAGCCAACCCACGAAAATGGCTGTACACCGTATGAAAAGAAGCATAAGGTTATCGTGAAGGATATCCAGCAGTCACATCTCTGTCTGGCAACCAGAGCCATTTCTCTGATTGATCCAAAGTATTATTCCTATAGTGTACTGAATAATGTGATGGGCGGAAGCATGAGCTCCAGACTGTTCCAGAACATCCGTGAAGAAAAGGGTCTGGCGTACAGCGTTTATTCTATGCTCAGCTGTTTCAGCATCGATGGGTATTTCAATATTTATGCCGGCGTTTCTCACGACAAAATCCATGCAGCCATCGGCGGCATCCGTGAAGAGCTGGAGATTCTGGCAAGCCAGGGGATTACAGAAGAGGAACTGTCCGCATCCCGTGAACAGCTGAAGAGCAACTATATTTTCGGTCAGGAAAACGTGGCCAGCCGTATGTTTGCTAACGGTAAGAACCTGACACTGCTTGACCAGGTGTTTACACCGGAAGAGGTCCTGGCAGGTCTGGATGCAGTAACTATGGATGATATTGAAGACGTAAAGAAGACGCTTTGTGACATTAACAGCTATTCCGCAGTGGCTGTGACCAATAAGCGGATTAATCTGAAGCGCATGATGGAGGGATAACGTTCAATGAAGGAACTGAAGATTAAGATTGTCAGCAGAAGCGGACATATACCTTCCTATGAAACAGAAGGATCTGCAGGAGCTGACCTTCGTGCCTGGCTTCCGGAAGGTCCTGTTACACTGCAGCCGGGGGAACGGAGACTGATTCCTACCGGTCTGTTTGTGGAACTGCCACCGGGAATTGAAGCGCAGATCCGTGCACGTTCCGGTCTGTCCATTAAACATGGCATCACCATGATTAATGGAGTGGGTACTGTGGACAGCGATTACCGGGGCGAATGGAATGTCCCTCTGGTGAACCTGGGACAGGAAGCTTATACCATACAGGATGGTGACCGTATTGCACAGATGGTTCTGGCACGGTATGAGCAGGCTGAATTCCGCCTTGCAGAGGAAATTAATGAAACGGAAAGAGGTGCCGGCGGCTTCGGCAGTACCGGCGTGAAATAACTGGATCTGAAAAGGAGGGCTGCCAATGCTCCTGAGAGAAGAACTGGAAAAAAGAGAATATGATATTCTGTCCGAAAAGGCAGTGAAAAGTGCAGATTCGCGGGGACGCCGTGATCCGGAAGAACCTTGCGAAATGCGTACTGAGTTTCAGAGAGACCGGGACCGGATTATTCATTCCAAAGCATTCCGCCGTCTCATGCATAAGACACAGGTTTTCCTGGCTCCGGAAGGGGACCATTTCCGGACACGTCTGACTCACACCATTGAAGTATCTCAGATTGCGCGGACCATTGCCCGCAGTCTGAACCTGAATGAAGACCTGACGGAAGCCATTGCACTGGGCCACGATCTGGGACATACGCCATTTGGACATAATGGGGAGTCTGTACTCAATGATATTCATCCTGGCGGATTTGAGCATAATGTGCAGAGTCTGCGTGTGGTGGATGTGATTGAATCTACAGCAAAACGCCGTGGAATGAATCTGACGGAAGAAGTCCGCGATGGCATTCTTGGCCACAGCGGAAGTTATATGCCGTTTACTCTGGAAGGACAGATTGTGAAAATCAGCGACCGGATAGCCTATATCAATCACGATATCGATGATGCAGTTCGAAGTGGCGTTATTTCTATTGAGGATGTTCCGAAATCCTCACTGGATCTGTTCGGCATGTCCCATCGTGAGCGCATTAACAGCCTTGTTATCGATGTTATCAGAAACAGCGAGGGAAAGGATGCAATCTGCCAAAGCGATGATTTCCGTACAGAACTGAATCACCTGAGAAAGTTCATGTTTGACAACGTGTACAAGAGTAACCTGGTAAAGAGAGAAGAAGACCTTGCCAAAGTAGAAGTTGTCATCAGTTCTCTGTATAAATATTTTATTGACCGTCCGGACCGTCTGCCGGAAGATATGCAGCGGATTGCCAGGGAAGACGGAATTGCTGAAGCCTCCAAAGATTACGTGGCAGGCATGACTGACCGGTTTGCACTGAGCATTTATCATGAACTTTTCGTACCGAAACGGTGGGAACATAAAATTTTCTGATAAATTTATAAAATTTTTAAAATAAAAAAAATGAAACAACCCATTTTTGTCGTATATTATCTTAGATAGGAGTACAAAAATGGGTTTGTCTTTTAATAACTCTACAATCGATGACCTGAAAAGCCAGATTAATATCGTGGATGTGGTTGGACGGGTTGTGGCACTGAAGCGAGCAGGTGCCAATCATAAAGGTGTTTGCCCGTTCCATAATGAAAAGACACCTTCTTTTGTTGTCTCTGAACAGAAACAGATTTTCACCTGTTTTGGATGCGGTGCTACAGGAGATGCCATTAAATTTACCCAGCAGTATTATAATCTTGATTTCAATGAAGCCATCGAGAAACTGGGAAATGAGTATGGAATCACCATTAAACGCAGTAATTTCGGCGAGGACAGGGAAAAATACTACGAAGTTAATAAGGAAGCAGCCAGATTCTTTTACCGTGCATTTACGGAACAGAAAAATGCTGGCTATACATATATGAAAAACCGCGGTCTGGATGATGCCATTCTGAAAAAATTCGGAATCGGCTATGCAGACGAAAAGTGGGACAGCCTGTATAACTACTTTAAGGCGAAAGGCGTAGACGAAAAGATTTTGCTGGAACTGGGTCTGATTTCAGAAAGTAAAGGCAAATATTACGATAAATTCCGAAACCGCGTTATGTTTCCGATTATCAATACCAGTGGTAAGGTGATTGGATTCGGCGGACGTGCCATCGGTGATGATAATCCCAAGTATTTGAATTCACCGGAAAATAAGGTCTTCCAGAAGAAGAACAACCTGTATGCACTGAATATCAGCAAGCAGGACATTGGTAAAGAAGGTTATGCAATCCTGGTGGAAGGCTACATGGATGCCATTTCCCTGTATCAGGGCGGTGTGCGCAATGTTGCAGCTTCCCTGGGAACTGCACTGACGGAAAACCAGACCAGACTGCTGAAGCGTTACACGAAGAATGTGGTGCTGTCCTATGATGCAGACGGTGCCGGACAGAATGCAGCCATGCGAGGAAGTGAAATCCTGATTAAGGATGACTGCAAGGTAAAAGTGCTGCATGTAACTGATGGAAAAGACCCGGATGAGTTTATCAAGAAGAATGGCCGTGAGGCCTTCCTGAAGCTGATTGACGGTGCCCTTCCTTACATTGACTATAAACTGAGATACATCCGCAGAGATATGGACCTCTCGTCGGATGACGGAAAAATCGACTATATTAAGGCTGCGGCCGCAGTGCTCAGGGAACTGAGCCCGGTGGAAGCTGATGTATATATAAAGAAACTCTCGAAAGAACTGCATATCGCAGAGGGTGCAATAAAGATGGAAATTTTGGGAAGCAATTCCAACGGTTCCCGAAATGGCCAGCCGGCTGCACCGCAGAGGAACCACAGGGAAGAAGAAGTCCAGGAGGAAATGAGCAGCCTGGAAGCAAGTATTATAAAGTCTCTGATGGTGAATCCCGGCCTGACGGAAAAACTTCTTGATTTCAGCGAAATCATGGAAAGCACACCTGCACGCAAGGTAATGGACATCCTTTTCGAGCTTTATGGCCTCAACGGTGATTTTCACATGAACCAGCTGACTGACAGGCTGGATCCGGTAGAGAGTGAGGCACTGAGCAGTGCACTGGATAAAATCGTGATTGCGGGCAATGAAGAGCAGGTATTTTCAGAGTGTATCAATACATGGCAGCGTAAGCGTCTGCTGCAGCAGGAACAGGATCTGATTACCAGACTGTCTCTGGCTGACGAGGAGAATAATCCTGATTCCATTAACCAGCTTACACTGGAACTGATGGAAATCCAAAAACAAATAAATTCTCATGGGGGAAGAAAGTAATGGCAACAGAAAACAAGAAAACAACGTTGAAAAATCAGCAGGAAGAAAATCAGGCAACCTTATCTCCAGCTGAGAAGAAACAGGAGATTATAAATGACCTGACAGAAAAGAGCAAAGCCCTGAAGGGTAAGCTGACCTATTCTGTAATTGCAGACGTTCTGGAAGCAACTGATCTGGATAAGAATGCCATGGATGATATCTATGATGCTCTGATGACCAGAGGAATTGAAATCATTTCCGAAACTGAAAATGATTTTGATGAAGAACTGCTGCTGGCAGATGACGCAGATTTCAATCCGGAACTGACAGGAGATCCTGAACTGGTTATGGATGAAGACGAAATGGACCTGGAAGCCAGCATTCCTAAGGGAATCGCGGTGGATGACCCTGTCAGAATGTATCTGAAGGAAATCGGTAAGGTTCCTCTGTTATCTGCAGATGAAGAAATTGAACTGGCAAAGCGTATGGAGCAGGGCGATGAAGAAGCGAAGAAGCGTCTTTGTGAAGCCAACCTGCGTCTGGTAGTAAGTATTGCAAAGCGTTATGTAGGCCGCGGCATGCTGTTCCTGGACCTGATTCAGGAAGGTAACCTGGGTCTGATTAAGGCTGTAGATAAGTTTGATTACCGTAAGGGTTACAAGTTCTCCACTTACGCAACCTGGTGGATCCGTCAGGCTATTACACGTTCCATTGCTGACCAGGCCAGAACCATCCGTATTCCGGTTCATATGGTTGAAACCATCAACAAGCTGATCCGTGTATCCCGTCAGCTGCTGCAGACTTACGGCAGAGAGCCATCTCCTGAAGAAATCGCAGTGGAAATGGGTCTGTCTGTAGATAAGGTTCGTGAAATTCAGAAGATTGCACAGGAGCCTGTTTCTCTGGAAACTCCAATCGGTGAAGAAGAAGACAGCCATCTGGGTGACTTCATTCCGGATGATGATGTTCCTGCGCCTGCAGAAGCAGCAGCATTCTCCATGCTGAAGGAACAGCTGGTGGAAGTTCTGGATACTCTGACTGAAAGAGAACAGAAGGTTCTGAAGCTGCGTTTCGGTCTGGAAGACGGCAGAGCAAGAACTCTGGAAGAAGTAGGCAAGGAATTTGACGTTACCAGAGAACGTATCCGTCAGATTGAAGCAAAGGCACTGCGCAAGCTGCGCCATCCAAGCAGAAGCAAGAAGCTGAAGGATTACCTGGAATAAAGGAATACTTGAATTATGATACAGTTAACACCGCGTCTTGCGGCGATTGCAAATGAAATAGAAAAAGGCGAAACCATGGCTGACATCGGAACAGACCATGGTTTCCTTCCGGTTGCCCTCTGGGAGCAGGGCGTGTGTCCGAAGGTTATTCTGGCTGATGTAAATCAGGGACCGCTGGACCGTGCAAAATCCAATGGTGCGGAGTCTCATCCCGGAGTGGAGTTTGACTGCCGTCTGGGGGATGGACTGAAGGTAATCGAGCCAGGTGAAGTGGATGTTATCGTTATCGCCGGTATGGGCGGCACACTGATGACGGAAATCCTGGGCGAAGATATCGAAAAGACCTGGTCTTATAAGAAGCTGGTTCTTCAGCCCCGTAAGGACATTGGAGAGCTCCGTCACTGGATCTACAATAACTGCATGAGCATTTCCAACGAGAAACTGGTGCGTGAAGGCCGTTACATCTGGCCGATTCTGACCGTAGTTCCAATTGAAAAGGCATGTCTGGGTGATCTTGGTCCGGAACGGATTGAGTGGGAATATCCGCGCAGACTGCTGGATTTCTTAAACCCGCTGACAGAAGAATACCTTGGTATGAAGCTGAAGCTGGAAGAAGAGATTTTGGAAAATATGGAAAAGGGTGAACAGACCGGTCCTGCTATGCAGAATCAGAAAAACCGCGTCCGTTATATTAAGGAACTGATTCGGGATGTAAAAAAAGCACTTGACTCTACAAGTGCAGAGGGGTAAAATGATATGGTTGAGCTGAATCGGATTGCAGAAATCATCCAAGCTGCCGCACCGCTGGAAACCCAGGAAGGCTGGGATAATTCCGGTTGGCAGATCTGTCTGGATAAAAGCAAAGGATCTGATGTAAATAAAATTCTGGTGACACTGGAACTGAATGAAGATGTAGTTGCTGAAGCTGCTGACTCAGAGGTGCAGCTGATTGTGTGCCACCATCCTCTGATTTTCGGAGGAATCAAATCGGTTGACGATAAAAATGTTACCGGAAACATGATTATAAAGCTGATACAGAATGGAATCAGTGTGTATGCCACCCATACACCTTTCGACAAGTGCAGCGGCGGCAATAATGATTATCTGGCTAGACTTC
>JAFYNS010000081.1 GCA_017556505.1 Bacillota bacterium
ATTCTGACGGAAAAATTGTCTACAAATGAAAAGATTGCAGCAAGCATTATCGGCGGGTTCTCAGGGGGTATTACGATCGTTTCAACGACAGAACCGGAGGAGGCAGAATCCGTTTATCGCAGTGAAAAACAGATAGTGGATGTATTTATTCTGCAGGTAAATATGCAGAAGCGGAGTGGCTTCAAAATCGCAGAATCTATCCGGCAGACAGAGAAATATCGAAAGACACCCATTCTATTTATTACGCCTTTGAGCTATAACATGGTGGGCTTTCATCCTCTGGCCACTTACAGGAGTTATGAGAAACACAATTTTATTGCAGCTCCGGTGGAGCGGCTGGATGTGCAGGGAAAACTGGGTCTGTATCTTGACAAAATTCTCGAGACACGGGGTTCCGGTACCGAAGATCAAGTATTATTCCTGAAACATGACAGGGGACAGACCTTCGTGGCGGTGCGTGATGTTCTTTATGCAGAAGTCTGCAGAAAACAGGTGACGCTATATTGCAGGGAAGATTGTTATATGTTTAAGCGAATGAGTTTGTGTGAACTCGAGAACATGATTGGAGATGAACGGCTTCTTCGGTGCCATAAGAGTTTTGCTGTAAATATAAAGGTGGTGACTGCAATTCGCGAGGATGGACGACGCAACTGGAAAGCTGTGCTGGAAACCGGGGCGGAATGTCCGGTATCACAGACGTTTTACAGTGAATTTCGAAGAAAATTTATAGAAAACAGGGGAGGAAAATGATGAAGGGAATTACTATACGATGTGCAGAAATGAAGGACCTTGAACGTATTATGGAAATAGAGCGGGAAGCCTTTCCTCCTGAAGAGGCGGCAGAAAAAGAGACCTTTCGTTATCGCATAGACCACTTTGGTGAGTGGTTTTGTGTAGCCGAAAAGAGCGGGGATATTGTCGGGTGCATAAACGGCAGATTGACCACAGAACCACGAATTGAAGACTGCCTGTATGAACGGAATACTTTGCCAGAAGGGCTGTATTTTGCACTGCTTAGTGTAGAAACGGCAGCAAAATTCCAGAGACAGGGGGTGGCGGAAGCGCTGATAAAGCGGCTTATTACTCAGGCTTGTGCCCTCAGACTGCATGGTATTGTTCTGGCATGTAAAGAAGATAAAATCCCATATTACAGCAAATTCGGGTTTGAAGTCTGCGGACGTTCCCGGTCAGAGCATGGTGGAGCACTGTGGTATGATATGGTGCTGAAACTGAAATAATTTTGTCGCGGAAGCAGGTTTTATAGCCTGCTTCTTTTTTTTATGGTATAATGAGGAAAAGTCTGAAAGGACAGAGGTGACACCATGAACGATTACATGAAAACCGAGGGAACCTTATACAGGCCGCCGGCAGAGGCCAATACCTTTCTGCTGCAGGTAACAGCAGGCTGCACGCACAATGCCTGCCGTTTCTGCAACATGTACCGGGACAAGCCGTTTCATCTGATTGATGAGGATATTCTGCGGCGGAACCTGCAGGAAGAAAAGCGGATCTGTGACATATATGGACGGTATCATAAACGGGCATTCCTCATGGACGGAGACGTGTTCAGTCTGTCCGCAGACAAACTGGAAGAAAAGCTGGAGTTTATCCGCCGCTATATGCCGTCGATGGAAACCTTCAGTATGTATGCGGCAGTCCGCAGCATTAAGAATAAATCCGATGCTGACCTGGAGCGACTGAAGGACCTGGGTGTAAACGACCTGTACATCGGCTACGAAACAGGACTGGACGACGTGCTGACTTTCATGAACAAGGGCACCACTCTGGCTGACAGCATCGAGCAGGCAGACCGCCTCCATGCGGCAGGGATTCACCACCGGGCACTGTTTATGCTGGGGGTGGCCGGCAAAGGACGGGGCGAAGAAAGTGCACTGGCGGCAGCTGACCTGGTGAACAGAACGAAGCCGGACATGGCACGGTTCATCACCATGACCGTATTCCCGGATACTCCGCTTGCCGAAGACGTGGCAGCAGGACGGTTTGTAGAAGCCGGGGAACTGGAGATTTTGATGGAAGAGCGGACGGTGCTGGAAAACATCCAACTGCCGGAAACCCACTTCTGGGCCAGCCACGTGCTCAACTCCATCCCGCTGATGGGATATATCGGTAAGGACCGGGAATGGATGCTGAAACGGCTCAACCGGAGCATCGACGAATTTGACGAAGAGAAATTTAAAAAGACATTCAAGAGAACACATTTATAGCCGCGTAAGCTGCGGAAAGGAGATATAGATATGCATCTTACACCGAAAGAACAGGAAAAACTGATGCTTCACATGGCCGGTAATCTGGCGAAGGAGCGGAAAGAAAGGGGCCTGAAGCTGAACTATGTGGAAGCCCTGGCATACATCAGTTCCGTACTTCTGGAACTGGCCAGAGACGGAAAAACCGTGGTGGAACTCATGAGCCTGGGAACAAAGATTTTGACCGGAGACGACGTAATGGCAGGCGTTGCTGACATGCTGGACGAGGTACAGGTTGAGGCCACCTTCCCTGACGGCACCAAACTGGTGACCGTACATAATCCGATTCAGCAGGCACAGAGCGCAAAAATCGGCGAAGTGACTCCGGCTGAAGAGGAAATCATCTTAAACGAAGGAAAGGTTACCGCAACAGTAGTGGTAGCCAATAAGGGGGACCGTCCGGTGCAGGTAGGCTCCCATTACCACTTCTTCGAAGTGAACCGCTGCCTTGATTTTGACAGAGAAAAGGCCTTCGGCTTCCATCTGGATATTCCGTCCGGTACTTCTGTCCGTTTCGAACCGGGCGAAGAAAAGGAAGTGCAGCTGGTGGCGATGGGCGGCAGCAGAATTGTCTATGGTCTCAATGACCTGACCTGTGGTTCCGCCGCAGAAGATGCGGCTGCAGCCATGGATACTGCCAAGGCCAAAGGTTTCGTGAAGTAAGGAGGGACGGAAGAATGAGTTTTAAGATTTCCGGCAGCAAGTACGCTGCAATGTTTGGTCCCACCACAGGGGACAAGGTAAGACTGGCAGACACCAGCCTGGTGATTGAAGTAGAAAAAGATTACACCGTATACGGTGATGAATGTAAATTCGGCGGCGGCAAGACCCTCCGTGACGGTATGGGCCAGTCCGTAAAGACCACCAGCGCCGACGGAGACCTGGATCTGGTTATCACCAACGCTCTGATTATTGACGCGGTATCCGGTATCATCAAGGCTGACATCGGCATCAAGAACGGAAAAATTGTCGGAATCGGCAAAGCCGGCAACCCTGACATCATGGACGGTGTCACACCGGGCATGACCGTAGGTGCTTCCACTGAAGCCATCGCCGGGGAAGGCAAAATCATCACAGCCGGTGCTATCGACACCCACATTCACTATATCACACCGGCACAGATTGATTGTGCCCTCTTCAGCGGCACCACCACCATGATCGGCGGCGGTACCGGCCCTGCAGACGGCACCAATGCAACCACCTGCACACCGGGTCCATGGAATATCCGCAAGATGCTGCAGGCATCCGACGACTGTCCGATGAATCTGGGCTTCCTGGGCAAGGGCAACTGCTCCGCTGAAGAACCGCTGATCGAGCAGATTAAAGCCGGTGCCATCGGTCTGAAGATTCACGAAGACTGGGGGGCAACTCCAGCTGCCATCGACCACTGCCTGAACGCAGCAGACCAGTATGACGTACAGGTGGCAATCCACACTGACACCTTAAACGAAGGCGGCTGCGTGGAAGACACTCTGGCGGCAATCAACGGCAGAACCATTCATACATACCATACAGAAGGTGCCGGCGGCGGACACGCACCGGACATCATCAAGGCAGCGGCAGAAGGAAATATTTTGCCGTCTTCCACCAACCCAACCATGCCGTTTACCGTGAACACTCTGGATGAACATCTGGATATGCTTATGGTATGCCATCACCTGGATAAGAAGATTCCGGAAGACGTGGCTTTCGCAGATTCCAGAATCCGTCCGGAAACCATCGGTGCAGAAGATGTGCTCCACGATCTGGGCGTATTCAGCATGATGAGCTCAGATTCCCAGGCCATGGGCCGTGTAGGCGAAGTGATCACCCGTACATGGCAGGCAGCAAGCAAGATGAAGGACGAACGCGGTGCTCTGCCGGAAGATGAAGGCAAGGGCAATGATAACTTCCGCGTGAAGAGATACATCGCCAAGTACACCATCAACCCTGCCATCACCCACGGTATTTCCGAATATGTAGGTTCCGTGGAAGAAGGCAAGTACGCCGACCTGGTAATCTGGCAGCCTGCATTCTTTGGGGCGAAGCCTGAGCTGATCCTGAAGGGCGGCATGATTGTGGCTGCAAAGATGGGGGATGCCAATGCTTCCATTCCAACCACACAGCCAATCATGTATCAGCGCATGTTCGGTGCCATGGGCGGTGCCAGAATGGAAACCTGCTTCACCTTCGTATCTCAGGCGGCAATGGATGCAGATATTAAGACCGCTTACGGCCTGCAGAAGACTTTGCTCCCTGTAAAGAACTGCAGAAACATCGGTAAGAAGGATATGGTGCACAATGATGCTACACCTGTGATTACCGTGGATCCGGAAACATATAAGGTGACCGTAGACGGCGAGCATGTTTACTCCAAGCCGGCAGAAAAGCTGCCGCTGACTCAGATGTATCACCTGTTCTAAAAGCCGGAGCAAAAGGCGAGGTATCAGACTATGTTATGCGAAAAGATTTTAGGTAAATTAGAAGAAATGGATGTGAAGGGCCGCCGCGTGGAATACGTGGAAATCGAGTGGCACGAAGCATTCAAGAAAATACACAGAAAAACAAGTGACCAGGGCACAGATGTCGGCATCCGCATGGATGACAGCGTGCTGTCCAGAGGTCTCTTCCAGGGAGATGTGATTTATGCAGATGAAGAGTTGGTGGTTGCTGTCAGCACCCCGCCTTGTGAAGTCATCGAAATTTCCCTGACCGAAGGCCACGAGATGATGGCAGCTAAGGTATGCTATGAAATCGGCAACCGTCACGCGCCTCTCTTCTGGGGTGAAAACGGTACCTACATCACTATTTACGATGAGCCTATGATGGCCATGGTGACCAAGATTCACGGTGTCCGTGCGGAAAAGAAGCTGATGAAGCTGGACTTCGATAAGCGGATTTCTGCGGCGATCCACAATCACCATCACTAAAAGACCGGAGGCAGCGATGTCAGAAAAACTCTTTTATCTGCTCCAGGTCAACGACGCCCTTTTTCCCATCGGCGGGTATTCCCACTCTCAGGGGCTGGAAACCTACATTCAGAAGGGTATCGTATGTGATGAACGGACCGCAGAAGAATATATTGAAAGCAAGCTGAAGTGGTCCATGACCTATACAGACCTGCTGGCGGTCAGACTGTGCTGCGAGGCGGCAGAGAAGGGAAATCTGGAGGCCATTTTCCAGGTGGAAGCCATTCTGGAAGCATCCAGGCTTCCCGCGGAGCAGCGTGACGCATCGAAGAAGATGGGCTCCCGCTTTGTGAAAACCGTGGAAAAGCTGGGAATTCCGGAGCTTGCGAAGGGCATCTTCCGTCAGTACCTGAACGCACGCAAAGGCCGCGGCGTGAACCACTGCTGCGTGTACGGCGTGTTTTGCGGGGTTCTGGGAATCGGGCTGGATGAGACCCTGTCTCACTACCTCTACTCCCAGACATCGGCAATGGTGACCAACTGTGTCAAGACCATTCCCCTGAGCCAGACCTCCGGGCAAAAAATTCTGTCCGGGTGCTACGGCCTCTTCGGGGAGATTTTGGACCGGGTCATGGAACTGACTGAGGATGACCTGTGCCTGTCGGCACCGGGATTTGATGTGCGGGGCATGCAGCATGAGACCCTGTACTCCAGAATTTATATGTCATAAGAAACGAGGAAACAATTATGTCCTATGTAAAAATCGGTGTAGCCGGCCCGGTTGGGTCCGGTAAGACAGCGCTGATTGAGGCACTGTCCAGAAAAATGGCCGGTACATACAGTCTTGGTGTTATTACCAACGACATTTATACCAAGGAAGACGCAGAATTCCTGGCGAAGAACAGCGTCCTTCCTGTAGAGCGGATTATCGGTGTGGAAACCGGCGGCTGCCCGCACACTGCCATCCGTGAAGACGCTTCCATGAACCTGGAAGCAGTGGATGAAATGATGGAAAACTTCCCGGACATCCAGATTCTCTTCATCGAAAGCGGCGGGGACAACCTGTCTGCAACCTTCAGTCCGGAGCTGGTGGATGCGACAATTTTCGTCATCGACGTATCCGGCGGCGACAAAATCCCGCGTAAGGGCGGTCCGGGAATCACCCGTTCTGACCTGCTGGTCATCAACAAGATCGATCTGGCTCCATACGTTGGCGCAAGTCTGGAAGTGATGGACCGTGACTCCCGCAAAATGCGCGGAGAAAGACCGTTCATCTTCACCAACATCCGCGGCGGCGAAAACGTGGACGCCGTGGTGGAATGGATTCAGAAAAACGTACTGCTGGAAGGAATGTAAACCATGAATCAGTTTGGCAAGGTATCCGGAGTAAAACTCCGGGCCGGACTTTGCGGCGGACGGACGGTCCTTACGGATGTGTCTTTTACCGCACCATATAAGATTATGAAACCCTTCGAAAAGGCGGATGGCGGCATTCAGGTGATGCCTCTCTGTGCATCGGCCGGAATCATGAGCGGCGACCTGCAGCAGTTTGAATATGAGGTGGAGGAAGGGGCAAACCTGGAGCTTCTGTCCCAGTCTTTTGAGAAGATTCACCGGATGGAAGAGGGGAGCGCAGCACGAACTGTTTCAGCTCACGTAGCGAAAAACGCCTGCCTGTCCTATTATCCCCAGCCGGTAATTCCTTTTGCAGGGTCTGCTTTTGACAGCACTATGGAGATTTACCTGGAGGATGAGAGCAGCAGGCTGTTCCTCATGGACATTCTCTCCTGCGGACGTGCAGTCAGCGGAGAACGGTTTGCTTACCGGAGATTTTCTTCCAAAGTATCCATCTGGCGCGGCGGGGAGCTGATCTACCGGGATAACTGCCGTTATGAGCCGGAAATCATGGCCATGGAAGGCCTGGGTATGTACGAAGGATTCAGCCATATGGCTAATATTTTTCTGACGAAAGGAACCGCGGAGGGAACGCGGGAACTCCAGAAAGAAATCCGGCAGCTTCTCGATGCAGAAGCAGACTGCGAAGGTGGTGTGAGTCTGACAGCCAGCGGTGACCTGGCGGTGAGAATTCTGGGAAACAGGGCGCAGAAACTGCAGAATCTGGCAGAAGAAATTAAAATGAAATGGGAGGTATTCCTGTGAAAGAAATCGATTTATCCGTCCTCGACATGTTCAAGGGCAAGGGCCGCGACCCTCAGCGCATCGATGAACTGCTGATGGAATTGGAGCGGATCTGGAAGGAACATCCCGATACACGTCTGGGGCAGCTTCTGGTAAGCTGCGTGAATGGAGAAGCAGACAAACTGTTTTATATGGAAGACGAAGTCCTGCAGGAAAAGCTGCGTGAACGCTTTCCGGCAGCTGAATAAATAACAAGCATATCACAAGGAGGAGATTCACTATGGCTAAAGTACACATTGAAAGCGTGCGCGAACTGGTTGAAAAGGCCGGTTATATCCGCCGTCAGCTGGCACTGGGCGTGCGCCGTATCGGCAACGTGCACATCGGAGGTCCAATGTCCGCAACCGATGCTGCAGTAGCGATCTACTATAAGTATATGGATTTTGATCCGGACAAACTGGATGATCCGAACAGAAACCAGTTCATCCTGAGCAAGGGCCACAACGGCATCCTGCTCTACACCATTTTCTGCGATATGGGCATGTATGACTGGGATCTGCTGCTGGATACCTATAACACCATCGGCAATCCGTTCGGTGCACATCCAAACAGAAAGCACGTAAAAGGTATCGAAGTTTCTACCGGCTCTCTGGGCCACGGTCTGTCCTGGTGCTGCGGCATCGGCCACGCAAACCGTGCAAAAGGCATTAAGTCCAGACTTTTCTGTATGCTGGGCGACGGCGAAATGGAAGAAGGATCCAACTGGGAAGCCATCCTGTACGCTGCCTCCAAGAAGCTGGATAATATCGTAGCAGTTGTAGACTTCAACCACTGCTCTGCAGCTTTTGAAACCGGCGAAAATATGCGCTGGGGCGAAGAAGGCGGTCCGGAAGGCATGGCCAATGCATTCCGTGCATTCGGCTGGAATGCAACCGTTGTAGATGGTACCAAGATGGCAGAAATCGACGCAGCACTGGCTGCACTGCCTGAAGTAACCCTGAACGGCAAACCAAACTGCATCATCTGCAGCACCCAGAAGGGTCAGGGCGTCAAGTTCATGGAAGAACGTCCGTCTGCATGGCACATCGGCGGTTTCTCCGACGAAACTCTGGCAGAAACCCTGGAACTGATTGATGCGTACACTAAGGAAAGATTAGCGGAGGTGGAATAAATGGGTGGTTTTACTTTTTGCTGCGGCGACTTTGTCAATATGATGGATGCCAAGGGCACCGTAACAGCTGAAATTCTGGAAATGATCGAGGACGATCCTCGTGTTTGCTATATTAACTCTGACAGCACGGTAGGCCGTGTGGCTGAAGCTATGAAGAAGTATCCTGACCGTGTGCTGGACACCGGTATTCAGGAAATGAACATGGTAACTGTGGCAGCGGGCCTGGCCAAGGAAGGCTTCATTCCGTTCGTACAGACCTTCGGTCCGTTCCTCTGCGTCCGTGCGCTGGACCAGATTCACAACGACGTATGCTACAACGACTTCCCGGTACGTCTCATCGGTACTCATGCCGGTCTGTCTTCCGGCTATGGTCCGACTCATAACACTATCATCGAGTTCGGTATCATGAATGCACTGCCGAATATGACCATGGTGGCTCCTTGCGACGCCAACCAGGCAAAGAAGCTGCTCCGGGCGTCTCTGGATTATCCGGGCCCAATCTACATCCGTATTCCGCGCGGTGAAGAACCTGCCGTTTATGCGGACGATTACGACTATAAGTACGAAATCGGCAAGGCCATCGAGCTTTCCGAAGGCAAAGACCTGACCATCATTGCCACCGGTATGGGCGTGGCAAATTCCGTGCAGGCAGCCCGTCAGCTGCAGGAAGAGCACGGCCTGGACATCGGCGTGATTGACATGCACACCATTAAGCCAATTGATAAGGAAGCGATTATCAAGGCGGCTCAGCAGACCGGCACCATTGTAACTGTAGAAGACCACAATATTCTGGGGGGTCTGGGCAGCATCGTAGCTGACGTTCTCATGGAAGCAGGTGTACCTGCCCGTCTGAAGAAAATCGGTGTTCCTGATACCTTCGTAGAATACGGATATCCGGAACAGCTCTATCCGCACTACGGAATGGACGCTGCAGGCATTGCCAAGACCTGTCTGGAGTTTTTGGGTAAGTAAAAGATGAAGATTAACGAAACATATTTGAAACAGCTGCAGGACGGTCATTCCGTCCTGTCTGCTTTAATGGAAAAACATGTCGTGCCCGGTATGAGCCTGACGGTGATGCAGAGCGGAAGACCGGTGCATACTGCAGTCTGTGGAACGCGGGATGATGCGGGAAATCCGGTGGTAAGGGACACCCTCTTTGAGTGTGCCTCCCTGACAAAATCTCTCTTTGCCACGCTGGTGCTCCGGCTGGCTGAAGAAGGCCGCCTGGTGCTGGACCGTCCAGTGACGGAGCAGTATGACCACGAGCACTGGACCGATGATTCCCGCTATCTTACCATTACGCCGATTCATTGCCTGTCCCATGGAACTGGTTTCCCTAACTGGGGGCCAAAGCCGATGAACATTGCCTTCGAACCGGGGACTGCTTTCAGCTACTCCGGCGAAGGATATTATCTGCTGCAGCATATGGTAGAGCAGCTGGAAGGCCGGGCTCTGGAAGAAAGCTTCCGGGAGTATTTTTATGAGCCGTGGGGCATGGATCACACAGCAGTGGACTGGACTCCTGCAGTGGGGGTGAAAATGTCCTGGGGATACGATATGGACAGCCGTGTCCGCAAAATCCGTGATTATCACGATGATGCAGGAAACGGACCGGAACCCAATGCAGCCTGGTCTCTTTACAGCACAACGGAGGATTATGCCCGGTTTATCTGCCGCATGATTGGTGAGCGGGGCGGTCTGTCGGATGCATCTTTCGAGACGATGACAGCTCCGCACAATCATTCTGTTCATGGTGTGTCCTGGGGACTGGGATTTGGTCTGGTGGATACTGAGCCGGATGTATGCTGGCACTGGGGTGACAACGGCGGATTCAAGAACTTCTGTGTATGGGACAAGAAGACCGGCGACGGTGCAGTAATTTTCACTAACTGTGACCGGGGCATGGACCTGTATATGGACCTGCTGAAAGAACTGACGGACGGATCGTTTTATGACGATATAAGAGCATTCATTGAGAAGGCAGAATAACCGTTTTACATTCTTATAGACAGCAGAAAATTTGAAACGAAATCCCTCTTAAGCAAGGCAGGCTGACCGCTGAAAGTTGCTGAAGGGGGATTTTTCGTGTAACATTTTTGTAACTGAACTTTTGCTACAATGTATATGAGTTTTTTAAAGAAAGGTTGTGAGCAAATGAAAAAAATATTAATGACAGTATTTTTTATGGCTATTCTGCTTACGGGATGCAGTGGTGAAAAAGAACCTGCAGTTACTGTAACTCCGCTTCCTGAGAATGTGATGGAGAATCTGACAGATGCGGTACTTTCTGTATCGCTGGAAGAAGGCGATGCATATGTTGACGATACCGGCATCATGCAGATGGATTTAAAGATTTATACCTATGATAAATATGATATGGTGGACATCTCTGCACTGAAGGTTGGAGATATTCTCGCGACCCACTCTGGTGAAGTAGAGATTGCATCTCTGGAGCACAGCGAGACCGGAATGATTTCAATTAATGGAGGCCTGGAAGCAGGGGGCTTGGATCTGGTTACGGACGACAGCACCATTTATTTTGAGAGCGGAATGAATGATGCAAAGAACTGGTATGAGGCCGGAGAAGCAACGATTCGTGTGTCTGTGGATTTTAAGTTCCTGGACAATGGGGAGCCAGAGCAGGGCGAGGTTCTGTTCTACCCGGGCAGTTTCCTGATCGGTGAGGTCACAAACTATGACTTTACTCCTTACAACACAACAATACGTGTAGAAAACGGACAGATCATAGAAATGAACCGCATCTATATACCTTAGTCATAATTAAACACGGCTTATCGCAAGCTGTGTTTTCTTATATTATCTGGCCATACATTGCAGGCATTCAGAATTCTATGCTATAATATATTTTACTTTATAGTAAGAAAGAAAGTTCTCAAATCGTGGAGGAAAGGACATGTCCGGCTTAAACAACCGTTTTCAAACAGGAAAGAAAATACCGCTGTATACTGTGGGGATTCTGCTGTTAATTCTGCTTTCTCTTGCATTACTGTGGTTTAATAATGCCAACAGCAATCAGGCCTCCAGTGCGATGGCCGCACAGGTATACTTCGATGGGGAATACTGCATTGGTGACGGACCGTGGCAGAAAATCGTACAGGGAGAACATATTCCTGCCACGAAAGGGGATGTAATCCTGAAAGGAAATTTCCATCTTCTTGATCCTGAAGGCGGATATGTTGGAATCTTCGATGGGGGTGTACCGCTTGCATTCTATACGGATCATATTCATCTCACGTTCCGCTATGGCGAAAATGAATCCTATGCGTTGGATTTTGAAAATCCTCTCTTTGGATCATCAGCCTGCGGAGAGGGATGGACGGCCCATTCCTTTATAGAGGACAGCATGGAACCAATCGAAATCATCGTCCACAACCCCCATTACTTCGGTAACGAAACTGCCATAGACGAACTGCTTGATAATGTTGCCATCTGGGGAACCATGGATTTTGAAAGAGAGATCCTGGCAAGCGGAAAATTACAGCGGAATAACGGCCTGCTGTTTGTGGTAATTTCTCTTGTACTGCTGGGGTCTGCCTTGTTTTCTGCGCTGATTCACCTTCAGAACAATCAGATTATGTGGCTGTTCGGGCTGACAATTCTGTTTGCAGGCGGATATTTTGCGTACAGTGCTCCCGGAGTATCTTTCTGGAGTGAATCGATTACCACTAACACAACGGTGCTTGGTATCTGTATGATGTTTTACATGCTGTTTGCATCCGGAAGCATTACATATTTTCTGCAGAAATCAAAGAAAATCGGATTCATCACCACCGCTGCGCTTGGTGCCATGGATGGCCTCTGTTTCGTGCTGCCGATATTTACGCATATTTACTTTTATGATACCTGGCTGATCTGGGCAATCGGTCAGACTTTAGCAAATATGATTCTGTTTATCTGTCTGGTAAAAGAATACATTACCGCAAAACGAAATATACGATGGGTTTATGGCGGTATGGCATTGCTGCTGGCTGCATTTGAACTGGATGCGGCAGCTACTGCATGTGGTGTATGGAAAGGCGGACTGATTTCCAAATATGTATTTGCAGCACTGCTGGTGGCGGTACTGTTTGTAATCCTGCGTATCATTCCGGAAAGCATCATTGCGGCGATGAAAGCAAAAGAACTGGAACTGCAGCGAAGCAGACTGGAAGCGGAGAAGAACATGATTGAGGCGGAACTGAAAGAGAGCCGGGTTTCCATCATGCTTTCCCAGATCCAGCCGCATTTCATCTACAATACGCTGGGAACCATTGAAAGAATGTGCTTGAAGGATCCACAAAAGGCCTTTGATCTGGTGCGGAACTTCAGTCTGTATCTCCGGGGAAATTTCAGCGAGCTTGACAGTGTGTCACCAATCCGGTTTACCGATGAAATGAAGCATGTCGAGTATTATGTCAATATCGAGAAGGTACGGTTCCCGGACATGAATATTGAATATCGTATGGAAGCAGACGATTTTGTTCTGCCGGCCCTGTCTGTTCAGCCCCTTGTGGAAAATGCAATCAAGCATGGCCTGATGCGCCTTGAAACAGGCGGTACAGTTCTTATACGATCCTATGAAACACAGACACATTTCTGCGTCGAAGTCAAGGACGATGGTGTCGGATTTGATACCCGCCTGCCCATCGATGAGAAGAAGCATGTAGGTCTCCGTAATATTCGGGGACGGCTGAAAGCCATGGTAGACGGTGAGCTGATTATCGAAAGTGAACCGGACAAGGGTACCAGAGCAGTGATAATGATTCCAAAGGAAGTGAACTTATGAGAGCAATAGCAGTTGACGATGAAATTTATATGCTGGAAACGCTGCAGGAAGCGGTCAGCGCATCTTCAGACATTGAGCGGACGGAGGCATTTTCCTCCTGCTCTGCAGCCCTTGCCTATGCGGCGGAACATCCGGTGGATATTGCATTTCTTGATATTAGTATGCGGGGAATCGGCGGTCTGGGGCTTGCTGAAAAGCTGATGGAGCTGCACCCGCACTGCAAAATCGTATTTTGCACAGGCTATGAAGAGTATGCGGTGTCTGCGTTCCGGCTTCACGTGTCCGGCTATCTGATGAAACCGATTACGGCAGAAGCCGTCCAAAAGGAGATTGATCACATTAAGGGTACAAAGGCTGCAGAAAAGAAGCTGACCATCCACTGCTTCGGCAATTTCGAGGTGCTTTATAACGGGGAGACTCTGCCCTTTAAACGTACCAAGTCGAAAGAACTGCTGGCGGTTCTGGTGGACCGTAAGGGGGCTGGAATGACGGCAAAACAGATCTGTGCTTCTCTCTTCCCTGAAGATACGGACGATACAAAGAATGCGGCATATTTCCGGCAGCTTGTACTGGATCTGAAAAACACATTGAAGATGATTGATGCGGAAGCTCTTCTTCGTCATGAAACCCCGTATTACAGTATTGATACGAACATGATTCGATGTGACTATCTCAGTTATCTAACGACCGGAAAACCGGAATTCCATGGTGAATATATGGCGCAGTACAGTTGGGCGGAAGCCACCTGTGCACTGCTGCAATTTAAAAAATAACGTGCGAACGGCAGAATGTTTTCTGTCGTTCCTTTTTTTATGTGTAACACTTTTGTAACGCCAGGTTTGGTATACTGAGGCATTAAAATGTGATAATTATGCACACATGATGAAAGGGGCTGACTGCAGAATGATCAGCAATGAACTGAAAAAACTGAACAGACGCGAGCTGGTGGATATTATCTATCAGATGAAGAAAAATGAACAGCTTCTGCAGGATGAAGTCGCCTCACTGCAAAGTGAACTGCAGGAAAAACGGATTCGTCTTGCGGATGTGGGATCTATCGCAGATGCAGCGGTATCCATTACGGATGTGTTCGCTGCAGCACAGACCGCCGCGGATTTGTATCTGCATGAAATATCCTGCATGAAAGCGGAGACGGAAAAAGAATGTTCACAAATGATAGAAGAGGCACGAAAGGCCGTTGATAAAATTTTTGCTGATGGAAGAAAACAGTGTGAGGAGTTAAGTGCCCTTTATGAAATGCAGGCCGCCAGGTGCCGGCAGATTCAGGAGGAACTCCGGCAGCTGGAAGAACTGAAAAAACTGAGATTACATGAGGAACCGGAGAATGAAAAACAGATCTGAGAAGAAGGTATCTATCCCGTCTTTGGAAGAAATACAACATGAACGTAAGCGAATCCGCAGAGGCGTCTATTATCGGCAGTCACTGCGCAGTACTGTCTCCGTACTTGTGGTTGTAGCTGCAGTTGCTGTTTTAATTGCAACCCTGTTTCTGCCGATTCTTCAGATTTCAGGGGACAGCATGTCACCTACGCTGGAACACGACGAAATCGTAGTTCTCCTGAAAACCAAAGCGTTTGATCGGGGAGATCTGATCGGTTTTTATTATCAGGGCAAAATTTTACTGAAACGTGTCATTGCGCTGCCGGAGGATGAGGTTGTCATTGACGGTGACGGCAATGTGTATGTGAATCAGTGTATGCTGGAAGAGCCTTATGTAACGGAGAAGGTTCTCGGAGACTGTGATCTGGACTTTCCGTATAAAGTGCCGGGAACGGGATATTTTGTACTGGGTGACCGGCGTTCCAATTCGGTAGACAGCCGAAATTCCGTGGTAGGAGCAATTCCCAGGGAGGATATTATCGGCAAAGTATTTGTGAGAGTCTGGCCGCTTTCGGATATAAGCTTTCGCTTTTAAATAGACTTTAAGAAAAATTTTGAAAGAAAGGAGGGAGAACCATGCGGGATACATTACATGATAGTCTGCGAAAACTGAGATGGCACAAAATCCGGAAACACCGGATGTTCGTTATTTTGCTGGTGCTCTCTCTTATTGTTTCTGCAGACGTATTCTGGGCTCTCCGTCAGCCGGGACTGACTCTGGCAGGAGATGCAGCATGCGGAATTCAGGAACATCATCACGATGAAACCTGCCGTACCCAGACCTGCATCTGTGAAATCACAGATGAACAGCATGCCCATGAAGAAACGTGTTTTGTGTGGGAGACAAGCTGCGGGCTGGAAGAACATTCTCACGAAATCATCTGTTATTCTGACGAGACGGCAGATGTGGAAACTCAGCTGGACTGGCAGGAGATGTTTGCTGCATATCCATATACCGGGGATGTGCGTAAGGATCTGGTTGGAATCGCCCAGACTCAGGTAGGATATTCGGAAAGTGAAATGAATTACGAGGTTGGAGCTGACGGAGTGCGCCGCGGTTATACACGTTACGGTGCCTGGTATGGTGCACCGTATGGTGACTGGTCGGCAATGTTCGTTTCCTTCTGCCTCCATTACGCAGGGGGTGATCCGGCAGGAACACCGGGAAATACCGGAGCGGATTCGATGGCCCGGCTTTGGGATAACCTGGACAAATATGCTCCTGCAGGTACATATACGCCGGTTCCCGGGGATCTAGTATTCTTTAATGATAATACCGTGGGAATTGTGACCGAAGTACAGAACGCAACCTTCTATGTAATCCGCGGTGATGTGAATGAAGCCGTATGCGGAGAGGTGATGTCTCTCAATGATCCGTCGATTGACGGCTGGGGTCTGACAGAAGGAACCGCAACCGAAGCATATATGCCTCTG
>JAFYNS010000008.1 GCA_017556505.1 Bacillota bacterium
ACTGGATGACTGTGTAGATTATCTGCCTGAAAATAAGCCAAGATACCTGATGGGTGTTGGCAGTCCTGACTATCTGTTCGAAGGTGTGGAACGTGGTGTGGACATGTTCGACTGTGTACTGCCTACCAGAATTGCACGTCATGGGCTGGCTATGACTTCTCACGGCCGCGTGCAGATTAAGAATGCAAAATATGCCCGTGACTGGGAACCGCTGGATGCAGAGTGTGACTGCTACACCTGCCGCAACTACAGCAAGGCGTACCTGCGTCATCTGTTCAAGGCAGACGAACTCTTATCCCACATGCTGATTACCAACCACAATCTGCATTTCCTGTGTAATATGATGAAGAACATCAGAACTGCCATCGAAGAAGACAGATTCCTGGAATACAAGAAGGAGTTTTACGATAAATATGGAAGATTTTAAGTGTACTGCGGCTGGAAGCCGTGAACTGTGTCCGCACAGCGAATTTTGCGGGGGATGCATCCACCAGGGTGTGCCTTACGAAGAACAGCTGGCGGCGAAAGAAGCAGAAGTACGGAAGCTGCTGGAAGCCAAGGGCGTAACCCCGGAAAAAATCGATACCATCGAAGGTTGTCCGAGCCAGTATGAATACAGAAATAAAATGGAATACACCTTTGGGGACTTCGTGAAGGATGGCGAAATGACCCTGGGCATGCACAGAAAGCGCAACTTCATGTCCATCGTTACCGTAGATCAGTGTCAGCTGGTGGATCCGGACTTTAATGTAATTCTGGACGGTGTGCTGCAGTTTGCCATCGCCAAGGGCTACAAGGCATACCATAAGCGTACGCACAAAGGTCTCATGCGTAATCTGATTGTCCGCAAGGGCGTGCGTACCGGTCAGCTGCTTGTGAATATCGTTACATCTTCCGAAGAAGGTTTTGACGAAGAAGGTTTTGTGGAAATGCTCCGCGGTCTGACTCTGCAAAATACCATCGTTGGGGTTCTCCGTACTTTTAACGACAGTCTGGCCGATGCAGTAATCTGCGAAGATCTGAAGACCCTGTGGGGCCGTGATTACTACGAAGAAGAAATCCTGGGCCTGAAATTTAAGGTGAGCGCTTTCAGCTTCTTCCAGACTAACGTGGAAGCCATTGAACGCCTGTACACCGAAGCACTGGCGCTGGTGGAATCCTTTGACGGCAAGTCTGTCTTTGACCTGTACTGTGGTACCGGTACCATTACTCAGATCCTGGCCCTGAAGGCAAAGGAAGTTCTGGGGATTGAGCTGGTGGAAGAAGCTGTGGATGCTGCACGTATTAATGCAGCAGGCAGCGGCCTGACCAATTGCAAGTTCCTGGCTGGTGACGTGTTTGAAGCACTGCAGAACGTATCTGAAAAGCCTGACGTAATCGTGGTTGACCCGCCTCGCGTAGGCATCCAGCCGAAAGCACTGGACAAAATCATCGCTTACGGTGTGAAGGAAATCGTTTATATTTCCTGCAACCCGAAGACTCTGGTGGAAAACCTGAAATACATGGACTACTACGGCTACAAGTGCAAGTACCTGAAGCCGTTCGACAACTTCCCGATGACCAAGCATACAGAATGTATCTGCCTGCTGCAGAAGGTGAACTGAAGCGTGGATGAAAGGGTGAAATACAAAAAATCCCTGAAATCCGACAGAAAATCCCTAAAAAATTACATTTTCTGAAATAAATTTACAAAAAATAGAAAATATACGTATAATGTGAACCATGAACCGGTTCACATTATTTTTTTGCTTAATTTACAGAAAGTGAGGGATTATGGATTACGAACGTTTTAAAGAAAAGATGATAAAGAAGATAAAAAATCTTGCCCCTGGTGCGATGAGGAACTGCAGAATAGAAGTAGAAACACGGTATAAGGTAAATGAAACACTGGATGCGCTGACCTTTGTTCCGGCAGAAACCAGCGGTAAGATGCGGGCATATCCTGTGTTTTACCTGCAGGAACTGTATGATCTTTATCTGGCGGGCAATTCACTGGAACGGATTGGACGATATGTTGTATCCATGCTGAAGGAAGTGCCGTCTGATGATGTTATCGAAACAGGTACTTTTGAACCGGATAACATGAAAGAACAGGTGATTCTGCAGCTTATTAATTATGAAAGGAATATTCAGCTGCTGTCTGATATTCCGCATCGAAGATTCCTGGATCTGGCAGTTATTTACCGTTCTGTGATTCAGTATGATGAAGATAAGTGGTCCAGCATGATTGTAACCAATGAAACAATGAAAGAGTGGCATATGACAGAGGAGGAACTGTATCAGCAGGCATGGGAATATACTTCACAGCGGTTCCCGTTCGTTCTGAAGGACACAGGCAGAATGTTCGGAAGCGGGATTGTTGTGGAACATGGACAGCGGAGAATGCATTTTCTGACTACGGAGCTGATGAAGTTTGGAGCGTCAGCTATGTTGTATCCTGATATACTGAAGATGGCAGCGGATATATATGGCAGTGGGTTTGCCATACTGCCGGGATCCATTCACGAGCTCTATCTGATAAAGGATACACCGGAATATGCAGCTGCATGGAAAGAAGCCGTGGTCTGTGCCAATAATGAGCTGGTTCCGCCAGCCGATTATCTGTCTGACTCTGTGTATTACTACAATTCTGAAGATGAAACAATAAATGTGTTATTGTAAACAAAACGGAAAGGACCTGCAAGTACAGGTCCTTTTATAATGCTATTCTTCAATTGTATTGCTCTGATCCAGCCAGGTAATGATGGAGCCTGCTATATTCTGCTTTGCTTTGGATGTGATGCCGCAGAAAAGTATTGGAATTTCAGGGTTGCTTTCATGGATCGAGGAACAGGAGGTGAGTATCGCTGTGCTTTCTTCAACCACACTTTTTCCTGTAAATTCGGTATATGCATTGCGGAATGTTTCAACTAGTTCCAAAGTCATTTCATTTTCTGCTCCATTATAAATCGGTATGTTTTCTCTGATTTCAAATTTCATGTCGCAGAGACCGCAGATGGTTTCGTAAACCTCTGATATTTCATCCATAATTGATTCATCACAGCACATTACAGCTGTATCAATTTTCAGACGTCCGTTTTTGGTAGAGAGTTTTCCGATGTTGGCCAGTGCAATTATGGTACCTTCGTCATCCCGGTTGTATACACCATTAAATGCAGTGTACATCAGACTGACCAGATTGTCAGTATCGTCTCCTTCTATAACTTTGGAAGGGAGGCCAGTTTCTTCATAAGTGTATTCAATTTCAGGATAATCCTCATGATACTTTTCGTAAAATTTATCGATGGAATTATTCAGTTTCTTTTCGAACTTGGCAGTATCGCTTTCATTAATGACTACAATCATACTTGCTTTGGACGGTGTAATCATTTCATCTGTACCGCCACGGAAACTTGAGAGTTCAAAGAGAAGGGAGGTTGATTTGAAATTTGCCAGAACACTTCCAAGTGTTTTAATCGGATTCATTCCTGCTGTATATTTTCCGCTGATGGATAGGTCAGGACAGTTTTTCACTTCTATTTTATATGCCTTAGCGTAAGTCGGCTCAGTATAGTGGAGTTTGTCAGAAATCCGAATGTGCTGATAACCGCCTGTAACCGTCGAAATGCGGTACGATGCTGTTTTTCCCAGACAGAATACGGCTGTATTCTCAGCAAAATGTGAGGTGTCCGGCAGCTGTGCTTCGGTTTTTCCGTTAAGGTCTTCGGCGAGGAAGAATATCTGGATGCGTCCGTTGTTTTCGGTACTTTTTGCAATGGTAAGTGCGGCGGATATTTCTTCGATGTGTGCTTCCATATTGGATGCATCGTAGGAACAGAAGATGGCTGCCGGCTGTGCAGAATCAGAAACCATGTCTGAAGCAGGAATATTATAGATGATATTGCCTGCAGCATCGGAAACTGCTGCAATCTGTTTGTTTTTCGCCCAGGAAAGCAGGTAGTTGCCTACGTCAGTGTTATTATTCATGGATCCCAGCGAATCACGAAGATCCGTTTCATATGCATTAAACTTTTCTTCAACAATCTGGTTTAAAGTCGGTCCTTCTTCCGGTTTGTCATGGAACAGAAGAAACAGAGAACCTGAAAGAATCAGGCATGCGGCAGCCGCCGCAGCCGCGATGATGTGTTTTTTTCTCATATCTTTTTCCCCTTTGTATAATTCTTTATAAAAAAAAGAATGCAGTCTTTTATAAAAGCATGAAATATGATACCATATTTACAGCATAAAAGACAGTACTTTACCAAAATATCATTGTATTTTAAGAAATGGAGCAAATATGAGACTGGAAGGAAAGAACGTATATATCAGAGAAAGCAGTTTTGATGACTGCACATATTTTGCCGAGTGGGAGAAAAAACCGGGAGTGACCGAATTCTTTACAATCAATGAAAGCCGTGATTACGAAGAAGTAGTCAGAGAATTTATTGAGCGGCTGCCGGACCCGACACAAGTACAGTTCACTATATGCAGTATGGCAGATGACCGGCCAATGGGCAGAATCTACATCAGCCGTATTGATGACCATTATGATTCCCTGGATATCACACGAATTTATATCGCGGACAAATCGATGAGGGGAAAAGGCCTGGGAGAAGAGGCGCTTTGGCTGGCTTTGGATTATGCATTTGAAGTGCGTGGCTGTGAGCGTGTAACGCTGGATTATTTCACAGGCAATGAGATTGCATCGGCACTGTATCTCAAGGCAGGATTTGTAAATGAAGGCAATATGCGCCATGGCGGAAAGAAAAATGGACAGTATGTGGACCTGCATCTCATGTCCATGCTGAGGGAAGAGTATCTGTCAAGCAAATCGCGCAAAAAATAAAAAATTATATTTGATTTCATAGTCTTGACTTTTGGACGATGTGGTATATAATCTTAAAAGCAACACAAGATATAGTGTTTCATCTTGTGCTGCTTTAATTCGTTAAAAATATTACAAATAGATTAAAAGGTAAAGAGAGGACCACATGAACAGAATCAGACAGATTGTAAAAAGAGACGGCAGAACAGTTCCATTTGAAGTGGATAAGATTTCTGATGCCATCTTTAAGGCTGCTCAGGTACTGGGAGGCCGCGACAAGGAAATGTCTAAAGAACTTGCAGATGAAGTACAGGCTTATCTGCTGGACGTATGTCACAACAGCATTCCAACCGTAGAACAGATTCAGGACGCAGTAGAAAAAGTCCTCATTGAAGCGGGCCACGCAAGAACTGCCAAGGAATTCATCCTGTACCGTGCTGAAAGAACCCGTGTCAGAGACATGAATACCAAACTGATGCGTATTTATGAAGATCTGACCTTCAAGGAAGCAAAAGAAAACGAAATCAAGAGAGAAAATGCAAACATCGACGGGAATACTGCCATGGGTACCATGCTGAAGTATGGTTCTGAAGGCGCCAAGGAATTCTACAAGATGTATGTAATCGATCCCAGACATGTAAAGGCTCATGAGGAAGGGGATATCCACATCCATGATATGGACTTCTATACTCTGACCATGACCTGCTGTCAGATTGACCTGCTTAAGCTGCTGGAAGGCGGTTTCTCCACTGGTCACGGTCACCTGAGAGAACCAAACGATATCGAAAGCTACGCAGCCCTGGCTTGTATTGCAATCCAGTCCAATCAGAATGACCAGCACGGCGGACAGTCCGTACCAAACTTCGACTACGGTATGGCTCCTGGCGTACGTAAGGCATATAAGAGACTGTACAGAAATAACCTGGGTAAGATGCTGGACTTCCTGCATGACATCACTGACGGTGTGGATCAGGTTAAGGCAATCGGTAAGAAAATTGAAGAAGAATACGGAGTTGAACCATGCATGTCGTGGGACAATAACTACAAGGAACTGGAACTTGCGGAACTGAAGAAGATTGTCAGCGAAGAAGATGCCAAGAAGATGCAGGACCGTTCCACAGTCTATGCGGATAAGGAAATCGTAAGAAAGACTTATCAGGCAATGGAAGCTTTCATTCACAATCTGAACACCATGCATTCCAGAGCAGGTGCACAGGTACCGTTCAGTTCCATTAACTATGGTACTGACACTTCTCCGGAAGGCCGTCTGGTTATTGAGTCTGTAATGAAGGCTACTGAAGCTGGTCTGGGATTTGGTGAAACCCCAATCTTCCCAATCCAGATTTTCAAGGTGAAGGAAGGCGTAAACTACAATCCGGAAGATCCGAACTACGACCTGTTCAAACTTGCCTGCAGAGTTTCTGCAAAGCGTCTGTTCCCGAACTTCTCCTTCCTGGATGCACCTTTCAACAAGCAGTACTATGTAGAAGGTCATCCTGAAACAGAATGTGCTTACATGGGATGCAGAACCCGTGTAATCGGAAACACTTATGATCCGACCAGAGAAATCGTTTACGGAAGAGGAAACCTGTCCTTTACTTCCATCAATCTGCCAAGACTGGCTATCAAGGCCAAGGGCGACATCGATTTCTTCTTCGAAGGTCTGGACAGAGTGATCGATCTGGCAATCGGTCAGCTGAACGACAGATATAAGATTCAGTCCCAGAAGAAGGTTAAGAACTTCCCATTCCTCATGGGTCAGGGCATCTGGATTGATTCCGACAAGCTGAGTCCTGAAGATACCATCGAAGAAGTAATCAAGCATGGTACTCTGACCGTAGGCTTCATCGGTCTGGCTGAATGTCTGAAGGTTCTGGTGGGTAAGCACCACGGTGAATCCAAGGAAGCACAGTCCCTGGGTCTGGAAATTGTCGGTTATATGAGAAAGAGAATGGACGAAGAAGCGAGAAGAACCGGTCTGAACTGGTCTCTGATTGCTACACCTGCAGAAGGTCTGTCCGGACGTTTTGTAAGAATCGACAAGAAGAAGTTTGGTATTATCCCTGGTGTAACTGACCGTGATTACTATACCAACTCCTTCCACATTCCTGTATACCATGAAATCAGCGCATATGATAAGATCCGTCTGGAAGCTCCATATCATCAGCTGACAAACGGCGGACATATTTCCTATATTGAACTGGACGGTGACCCTCTGAAGAATCTGGAAGCTTTCGAAAAGGTTGTCAGATTCATGAAGGAAGAAGGTATCGGTTACGGTTCCATTAACCATCCGGTTGACAGAGACCCTTGCTGCGGTTATACCGGCATTATTGACAACGAATGTCCTCAGTGCGGCCGTAAGGAAGGCGAAGGTGATGTTGGCTTCGAAAGAATCCGCCGTATCACCGGCTATCTGGTAGGTACCATGGATCACTGGAATAATGCAAAGTCCTCTGAAGAAAAAGACCGTGTGAAGCATTCTGTGAGCACAGGTCTGGAGCAGCTGTAATGTATACTCCAGGCAAAATCCGTATCGCCGGCGTGGTCCGGGAATCCTTCGTGGATGGACCCGGTATCCGTTTCGTGGTATTCTGTCAGGGGTGTCCTCACCGCTGCCCGGGATGTCATAATCCGGCTACCCATGATTTTGATGGGGGATACGATTGTGAAATTGAAAAGATATTAGATGCTGTCGAAAAGAATCCTATGCTGGATGGTGTTACCTTCAGTGGTGGCGAGCCCCTTTGTCAGCCGGAAGCTTTTCTGGAACTGGCACGGGAAATCCGCAGCCGGTTTCCGCAGCTGAATATTCTGATTTTCACAGGATATACGTATGAAGAACTTCAGAAGATGTGGGATGGCCGTCCTGCATTGAAAGAACTGCTTGATCTTATTGATTATCTGATTGACGGCCGCTATATGCAGGAACAGCGTGATCTTACACTGCAGTTCCGGGGCAGCCGAAATCAGAGAATTATCGATATGAATGCGACCCGGGAAGAGGGAATTGTGGTTTTATCAGAAAAATATCAATAAAATCTACGATATTTTGAAAAAAACACTTGAAATGCTTGCCAGAATCGTGTATAATATCGATTGTTCGAGTGCTGAAAAGACTTGAATATAAAATTTTGAAACAACGCTATACGCTTGAATATATCAAAGGAGGTGCGGTAGATGTCAAGAAAATGTGAAATTTGTGGTAAGGGACAGGTATCCGGAAACGCTGTATCCCACTCTAACAGACACACTAGAAGAAAGTGGAATGCTAACATTCAGACTGTAAGAGTAGCAGAAGAAAACGGAACCGTTAGAAGAGCGAACGTATGCACTAGATGCATCAGATCTAATAAAGTTAACCGTGCCATCTAATTAAAAATGAATTTATAACCCCGACGCCAGGCCAGCGTTCGGGGTTTTTTCATGTCATGGCCTCTTCATGAGGGTGAATCCGCATATGATCAGCAGAATGCCCAGAAGGATAATCCATGCTTTGGGAGGAAGGAAAAAAGCACACATTGTGACGGAACCGAAGACAAGCAGTACGAAGCCGATATCCTTCGTTTCTTTGTTGAAATCAAAGCATTTACGTTTACGGCAGTTATGACCCATAGTTTCACCCCCTGATATTCTATGAAAAAGATTAGTAATGTGTGCCTGAATATGTTAAAATAATCCTGAAAGGACGGTGGCCTTATGGAACGTGTAAATGAAAAAGGAACAATTAAAATAAATAAACATATTTTCGGAAAGATGGCCTTTGATGCAATCGGTCTAACCGAAGGAAAGGCTTTTTCTGCGTCAGAAAAAGGAAAACAGCTGACCGGTATCGGCGGAAGCCGTCCGACTCCAGGAGAAATATCCGACCATATGATTGTAAGAGAAGAGGACAGTTCACTTTATGTGGAACTGTACCTCATCATGTCCTTCGGTGCAAGTATCCAGAAGAATACGGAACTGATTCTGAATCATATGGAAACAGAACTGAAAACATATTTTCCGCAGCAGCCGGGAAAGATTCTGCTGAAAGTAGTTGGTGTGAAATCCAAGCAGATTGCTCCCCGTGATATAGAGGTAGAACGTACATGGAACTGAAAAGTCCGGTTTCCGGTGTAAAAGGCATCGGACCGAAAAAGACGGAACTTCTTTCCAGACTGAAAATTCATACTATTGAAGATCTTCTGTATTTCTTCCCCAGAAAATATGAAGACCGCACCAGGGTGTGGACCATTATGGAAGCACCTTTTGACAGGGATGTTCTGATCTGCGGACGTGTCGTATCGAAAAAGCTTCCGGGGAATCCGTATCTGAAAAAAGCTCCCATGAGGGTAGTGGTGGAAGATAATACAGGTGCTGTGGAGCTGGTATTTTTCAATGCCCGCTACATTGCCGGCCAGTTTCAGGTGGGCGAGGAGTATACTCTTTTCGGAAAAATTACTTTAAATAAAGGAAAACGGCAGATGGCACATCCGGAATTCCACAGGACAGGGGAAAAGGACGATGTGCGGGGGATTTTGCCGGTTTATCCGCTTACGGAAGGTGTTAGTCAGCATCAGATGCGCAGCTGGCAGGCGGCAGCGCTTCCATGTGCAAAAGATATTGAGGAATGGCTGCCAAATCATGTTGTGATGACACGTCATCTCTGCAGTCCGTCTTATGCTGTAGAAAACATCCATTTTCCGCAGGATGCCAGAAGAGTGAAGGAAAGCCGGTACCGTCTGGTGTTTGAGGAACTTCTGGTTCTGCAGACGGGACTTTTCTATATTAAAAAAGGACGCAGCAGCCAGTCGGAAGGCATTATCATTCCGAAAACGGTTTCCGTACAGCCATTTCTGGACCGGCTGCCGTTTCAGCTTACAGAAGGGCAGAAAAAGGTCTGGAAAGAGATTGAAGCAGACCTGGCAGCCCATAAACCGATGAACCGCCTGGTTCAGGGTGATGTAGGTTCCGGTAAGACTGCCGTGGCAGAAATAGCCCTGTTTAAAGCCGCAAAGGCCGGTTTTCAGGGTGTTATGATGGCACCGACAGAACTGCTTGCCAAACAGCATCTTGCTTCTCTGAGACGGGATCTAACGCCTCTGGGACTTCGCGTGGAAATGCTCTCCAGCAGTACGAAAGCAAAAGAACGCCGCCAGCTGCTGAGTGCACTGGAGCAGGGAGAAATCCATGTTCTGGTGGGTACCCATGCCATCATTCAGCCGGATGTGAAATTCCATAAGCTGGGGCTTGTTATCACCGACGAACAGCATCGTTTCGGGGTGAATCAGCGTGCTTTGCTGACAGAAAAAGGGCAGAATCCAAACGTTCTTGTTATGACAGCGACACCGATTCCGCGTACTTTGGCAGTCATTCTTTTTGGTGATCTGGATATTTCGGTTATCAATACCATGCCTGCAGGCAGAAAACCGGTAAAAACTCATCTTCGGTATAACGATTCCCGTGGGAAAGTCTATGATTTTGTGGCTTCCCAGGTTGCGGAAGGGCGTCAGTGCTATGTGGTTGCGCCGCTGATTGAGGAGTCTGAGGCACTGGACTGCCGTTCAGCAGAAGAGTTATTTGAAGAAATCTCTGCAAAATATCCGAAACTTCGGGTTGCTCTTGTTCATGGTGCCATGAAGCAGCAGGAGAAAGACAGCGTGATGGAACGGTTTGCAGCAGGCGGCATTGATATTCTGGTTTCTACCGTGGTAATTGAAGTAGGGATTGACGTGGCCAATGCTACCGTTATGGTTATTGAAAACTGCGAACGTTTCGGTCTGGCCCAGCTTCATCAGCTGAGAGGCCGTGTAGGAAGAAGCAGCCTGCAGTCCCACTGTATCCTGATCTGCGGAAAAGAATCGGAAGTTTCTGCGAAAAGAAACGAAATCATGGTAAACTCCAGCGATGGATTTACCATTGCGGAAGAAGATCTGAAGCTCCGCGGCCCGGGTGAGATTTTTGGTACCAGACAGCATGGCCTGCCGGAACTGAATATCGCTGATCTGGTGAAACATGTGGATGTGCTGGAGGAAGTAAAAGAAGTGGCTCTGGATATACTGGAGGAAGACCCGTACCTGAGAGATGGTGAAAATCAGGTTCTCCGTGACCGGGTACAGAAAATGTTCGGTGAGAATATTCAGCTGCAGCTTTAATGAATATAAGCGAAAAGGACCGTCCGAAGACTGTCCTTTTTGCTTTTTATCTGAATTTTGGAATAGAATTGCTTCGCCCTGCAGTCTGATTTTACTGCCTTAAGCGGAGCGGTTGGTGAGTTATATTAACTCCGATTACTTGCCAGATAACTGTCTTTCAGCCATTTCGACCAGTCTCTTGGTCATATAGCCGCCAACATAGCCGTTTTCACGTGCTGTCAGGTTGCCCTTGTCCATCTGAGCATAGTTTGTCATGCCCAGTTCGTTGGCAATTTCAGTCTTTAAATTGTTTAATGCAGGCTTTGCATTAACGTTCATCTTATCCTGTAATGACATATTGTTCACCTCCTATTACGTTAATTATTGTGTTCCGGCGGGATTCTTTTATGACATGAAATAAATGGTGGGATTGGAAGTCGTCTGGCATTGATTTTCCTGAGAAAATAGTATATTATATAAAATTGAAAATAATTTTTTTATGAGGTGAACTGATATGAGAATTGTAGCAGGTGACTTCAAGGGAAGAAAACTTGAAACTCCATTAAATAATGATATACGTCCAACATCTGAAAAGGTAAAGGAAGGCCTCTTCAGCAGCATTTCCGGAAATCTGTATGATGCAGTCTGCGTTGACCTTTTTGCAGGTACCGGAAACCTGGGTCTTGAAGCAATCAGCCGCGGTGCCGCAAAGTGCTATTTCGGTGATAACTCCCGTACAAGCATTGATATTGTACGCAGAAATGTGGCTCACTGCAAGGCTGAAGAATGGAGCGTTGTATATTTTGGAAGCTACGAAAAAGTACTGAACAAAATTCAGGAACCGGTAGACATTTTCTTCCTCGATCCTCCGTATCAGGAAGGACTTTATGAACACTGCTTTGAACTGATCCGCGACCTGGAGCTCCTGGCAGAAGACGGCATTATCGTAGCAGAACATGCGACCCGTGATGAGTTTCCTGAAGAAATCGCTGGCTTTGTGAAGCTGAAGGACCGTAAATACGGCTCCCAGACATTCAGCATTTACGGCTAACAGTTGATTCTGCCCGTGAAATGTGATAAAATATATTGAAATATTTGTAAAAATCAAGAAAGCACAGGTATGATATCAATGACAACCAAAGCTCTGTATGCAGGTTCTTTCGATCCGATGACCATGGGCCATCTGGATATAATCGAAAGAGCTGCCAACATATTTGATGAAGTTGTAGTAGGCGTTGTGGTTAATCTGGAAAAGAAGAACATGTTTACATTTGAGGAACGGATGGAAATGATTGCAGAAGCAACTGAACATCTGCCAAATGTGACTGTGTCCCAGTGCCGGGGTCTTCTGGCTGATTATGTGAACAACAACGGTTTTAATGTAGTAGTTCGTGGGCTTCGCTGTATGAGTGATTTTGACAGTGAACAGTCTATGGCACAGCTTCACGAGCACTTATATAACGATAAGATCGAAACGGTATTTCTCATGGCGGATACGAAATATTCCTTCGTAAGCTCGTCCATGGCCAAGCAGGTTATTTCTCTGGGCGGAAACGGAGAGATGCTTGTACCTGAAAATGTACTGAAGAGAATGAAAGGGAGAGCGTACTGATATGGAAGATAATATGAAAGTATTAGAACTGCTGGAAGAAATTGAAGATCTGGTTGATGAGGCTCCTGGTCTGCCTCTGACCGGTAAGATTATGCTGGATGCAGAAGAAGTATTTCAGCTGGTAAGAGAAATCCGTCTTGCTCTGCCGGATGATATTCAGCAGGCGAAATGGATCCGTGATGAACGTGACCGTATTCTGGCAGAAGCAAAGTCCGAATATGAACGCATTATTAAGGAAGCTAAGAAGCAGGCTGATTATCTGGTAGAAACAGATGACATTACTCTGCGTGCGACCAAGCTGGGCGAACAGATCCGTCAGGATGCAGAAACCCATGCCAAGGTTATGAAGATGCGCACTTACGACTATGTAGATAAGATGCTCTTCGACATGCAGGGTAAGATGGATGAACTTCATATGAAGTATTTCGGTGAAATGTACACCAATCTGGAAAAGACTTTCGAATCCATCAATGGTGTGCTGGCTGAAAACCGTGAAGAAATGAAGCGTCTGGCTTATAAGACGCAGAACGAAGCAGAAGAACAGCAGTAATTTCTGCTTTGTCCTCGCATTGGGAAACGATATAACATGAACTCAAAGGCTTTTGGGAGGTTCACGAAAGAGCATGAAACTCCATCAAAAGCCTTTTTTCGTTGCCCTGTATTGTTTCAGTCAACACTGCGGAATCAGCAGGAATTACTGCTGTACCATTCACATATATTCAAATATGAATATGAGCATAAATAAGAAAAACAAGTTAATAGTATTCGCTGCAGTGCTGTTTTCTGTAACGATGGTGTGTTTTCCGCAGGTGACGGAGGCAGGCTCGAAGTCTGCCATCATCATCTGGGCGAATTCCATCGTACCGGTTCTGCTGCCGTTTTTTATCTTCTCTGACTTTATCAAACGGACGGGGAATCTGGAAAAGCTGCCGCCGCGTGTGTATCCGTTTCTGGTGGCTTTTCTGTCCGGGTATCCCATGGGGGCGAAAGTGACCGCAGATCTTGCAGCAGAACGGAATTTGAGTGCAGAAACAGGGCGGCACATCCTCAGTTACAGTCTGGTGACAGGCCCCGCTTTTATCATGGGTACTGTCGGTGGTTTCCTGGGGAATGCTGAGGCGGCCGTGGTGGTGGCATTTGCTCATTACGGAGGGGCGCTGCTGAATGGTATGCTTTGGAAGCAGGGCGACGGCAGAATCAATAAACTTTCAAAGCATGCAGTATATAAGGAAAGTATGCTGGATGGTTTCACGGGCTCCATCATGGCCGGGTTTAAAGCTATGGCGATAATTCTTGCTTACCTGATGTTCTTTATGATCGGATTGAATCTGCTGGATGAAGCAGGGCTGTTTATTCTGATTGGAAATGAAACGGCAGTTTCTGTACTGAAGGGAATGCTGGAAATGACCGCAGGTTCCAGTATGGTAGGTGCCTGCAATATATCACTTCCGATGAAGACGGTTCTGATTTCATTTCTTGTATCCTTTGGAGGTCTGTCTGTGATAGGGCAGTCCGTATCTATGGCGGGAGGAAGCGGTATTGGTATTGCCGATATCATTAAAATCAAGATCACTCACGGACTCCTTGCCGGAATTCTTGCTGTTATTTTCAGTTTGTGCATGCTATAATATAGTCTATATATGCTTAGGGAGAATTTCATGGAAAAAATGAAAAGTGCAGGAATTATAGCGGAATATAATCCATTCCATAACGGTCATCAGTATCATGTGGAAGAAACGCGGAAACAGACGGGTGCTGATGTTGTTATTGCAGTCATGAGCGGGAACTTTACCCAGCGCGGTGAACTGGCAATCGCTGATAAGTGGACCAGAGCCGAACTCGCCGTTGGCGGCGGTGTGGATCTGGTGGTGGAAATGCCGACGGTGGCTGCATGCAGTCATGCGGCTGTTTTTGCGCAGTCAGGTGTCAATATCCTGCAAAATCTGGGGGCCGATTTTATTTCTTTTGGCAGTGAATGCGGTTCTCTGAGTCTTCTGCAGTCTGTTGCGGACAAGCTGGCAGACAAAAATTCTTTTCTGGAAGCGTCCATGGAAATGCGCCTGAAGGAAGGTCTCAGCTGGCCGAGGGCACGTCAGGAAGCCATGAAGGAATTTCTTACAGAAGAAGAAAGTGCAGTACTGGCGGAACCCAATAATATTCTGGCACTGGAATATCTGAAATTTATAGACAGTGCGCAGCCCGTAACGGTAAGGCGCGAGGGGGCAGGCTATCATGAAATGGAGGCAAGAGGGAAGTTTGCATCTGCAAGCTTTATCCGGCAGCAGATTATGGCCGGAGAGGATGTTTCATCACTGATGCCTCAGATTTTGCCGGCAAACTGTACTGATACCGGAGGAAGGGATGATGTACTGTTCCGCCTGACCGCTCAGAAAATTCTGACCATGACTTCAGAGGAACTGGATGCAGTCAGTGCAGGAGATACCGGTCTTGGAAACAACGCCAAAAAGGTGATCAGAAACTGCAGCAGTCTGGATGAACTGGCGGAAAAACTGAAGTCCAAACGGTACACAAGGACAAGAGTGCAGCGGTTTATCATGCAGATTTTGCTGGGAATTACCAGGGAAGACGTACGGCAGCGGAAGGACTATGTACGTGTGCTGGCTGCTAACGAAAAGGGAGGCAGATATCTGAAGCAGGTGAAAAGGGAGGAAATCTGCGGTCTGCCGATTATAACGAATATTAATAAAGAGCTGCAGAACTGTCCGGAAATCCAGGATACCATCGAAAAAGATATTCTGGCATCGGATATCTGGAATCTGGCGGTTGGACGGGACCTGTATCAGCATAGTGATTTTGTCGAATGTGTACGAATTTTTCGGCAAACCCCTTGAAAAAGCAAATTGGCAAGTGTATAATAAATAAGGTTAAATTTAGTTAATCCAATTTTTCTAATATTTTTATATGGAGGATACATTATAATGAAAGTTTTAGTAATTAACTGCGGCAGCTCTTCCTTAAAGTATCAGGTTCTGGACATGACCAACGAATCCTTACTGGCTAAGGGTCTGGTTGAAAGAATCGGCATGGAAGGTTCTGTAATCACTCACGAAAAGACTGGTATGGACAAGTATAAGCTGGTTACTCCAATGGAAGACCACAAGGATGCAATCGCTCAGGTTCTGATGGCAATTCAGGATGCTGACCACGGCGTTGTAACCTCCATGGACGAAATCGGTGCAGTAGGTCACAGAGTCGTTCACGCTGGTGAAAAGTATGCTGATTCCGTTCTGATCACTGAAGAAGTTATCAAGGCTCTGGAAGAATGCGTAGAACTGGCTCCTCTGCACAACCCACCTAACTTACTGGGTATCGCAGCATGCAAGGAACTGATGCCAACTACTCCAATGGTAGGCGTATTCGATACTGCTTTCCATCAGACTATGCCTGCTGAATCCTATCTGTATGCTCTGCCTTACGAATATTACACTAAGTACGGCGTAAGAAGATACGGCTTCCACGGTACATCCCACAAGTACGTATCCCAGAGAGCAGCTGACATGCTGAACGTAAATATCAACGACCTGAAGATCATCACCTGCCACCTGGGTAACGGTGCATCCGTTTACGCAATCAAGGGCGGTAAGTGTATCGATACTTCCATGGGCTTCACTCCACTGGAAGGTCTGGTAATGGGTACTCGTTCCGGCGACATCGACCCTGCTATCGTAAACTTCATCGCTAAGAAGGAAGGACTGTCTCACGAAGAAGCTGACAACGTTCTGAACAAGAAGTCCGGTGTTCTGGGTATTTCCGGCGTTTCTTCCGACTTCAGAGATATCGAAGCAGCTCTGGAAGATGGTAACGAAAGAGCAGCTCTGGCACTGAAGGTATTCGCTCACAAGGTAAGATTCTACATCGGTGCTTACATTGCTGAAATGAACGGCGTAGACGCTATCGTATTCACTGCAGGCGTTGGTGAAAACGACATCTACATGAGAGAAGTAATCTGTCAGGAACTGGGTAACCTGGGCATCAAGCTGGACGTTGTTAAGAATAAGGTAAGAGGTAAGGAAACTATTATCTCTACTGAAGATGCAAAGGTTAAGCTGCTGCTGATCCCTACTAACGAAGAACTGATGATTGCAAGAGATACTCTGAATATCGTTTCTAAGTTAAAATAATTGTTGACAAACAGCAATCTTTAGTGTATACTTAAATAGTTGACGTTTGAATATGACGTTTCGACGAAATCATATAAAGATTTTCGATCAAGGAGGTGTTAACTATGGCAGTACCTAAGAGAAAAACTTCTAAGGCTAGAAGAGACAAGAGAAGATCCGCTAACATGAAGATGACAGCACCAGGCTTATCCGTATGCCCACAGTGCCACGAACCTAAGCTCCCTCACAGAGTTTGCCCTAACTGCAACTACTATGATGGCAAGGAAGTCGTAGCTGAAGCTTAATCTTTCAAAAGATATAAATAGTTGATCAACTTTTGAACGGCAGAATGTACAGTCTGCCGTTCTTCTTGTATGTGAACAAAATCTGAAATTAAACGCCCGGCTGGGCGTTTTTTTATTTACTTATCAGTTCATAGTTGCGCATCTGATCGTATAGCAGATAGCGTGTTTTGTTCGATGGAGGACAGAGCGGCAGCCGGTATTCCAGTTCACACATTCCCATGATGTTAAGAGCTGCCTTCAGCGGTATTGGATTTACTTCTGCAAAAATCGCATCAATCAAAGCTTTAAGCTGGATCTGTTCTTCTGCTGCTTTCTCTATATCGCCGCTCAGCCAGGCGTGGAGCATGTCGGAGTAACGTTTTGGTATAATGTTCGATACAGTTGATATACAGCCAAGACCGCCCAGAGCCATAATCGGAACGGCCATATCATCATTGCCGCTGTAAATGTTGAATCCGTCACTGATGTAGCGTGCCATTTCGCAGATCTGACTGATATCACCACTGGCTTCTTTTATGCCGGCTATCATCGGATGGTTACTCAGTACTTTTACTGCTGACGGAGAAATGTTGACACCGGTTCTGCTTTTTACAGAATACATAATAATAGGTATGCCGACGTTGTCAGCAATTTTTTCATAGTGGGCTATCATACCTGTTTCGGTACATTTGTTGTAATATGGTGTAACAATAAGCAGTCCATCCGCACCGATGGATTCCATTTCTTTTGACAGATCCAGGGTGAATCTGGTGTTATTGCTTCCGGTTCCAGCAATGACAGGTACGCGTCCGTTTACCAGGTCAACTACAAAATGTGTGAGCTGAACGCGTTCTTTTCCTGAAAGGGTAGAGGCCTCTCCCGTGGTACCGCACACGACGAGTGCATCCACACCATTTTTCAGCTGCCATTCCACTAATTTACCCATGGCTGGATAATCTATCTTTTCGTTACGGAACGGCGTAATCAAAGCGGTGGCCGTTCCTTTAAACAACGTCATAATGTCACCACCTTTCTAAATTATTATATTCTGAACAGTGGAATTTGTTGAAAAAAACGCAGAAAAGTGATACAATTAATTGTTAAATACACATAAAATATCTTAGAGAGGAGCTGATTGAAATGTCAGAAAAATTAAAAGTAGGTATTCTGGGCGGCACTGGAATGGTCGGTCAGAGATTCATCTCCCTGCTGGAGGATCATCCATGGTTTGAAGTTGTAACGATTGCAGCCAGCGGCAGAAGCGCAGGTTTGACCTATGCAGAAGCGGTAGAAGGAAGATGGAAGATGGATACACCAGTTCCTGAAGCAGTTAAGAATATTAAAGTCATGAATGTGAACGAAGTAGAAAAGGTTGCTGCTACTGTCGACTTTGTTTTCAGTGCCGTAGATATGACGAAAGAAGAAATTCAGGCCATCGAAGAAGCATATGCTAAAACTGAAACTCCGGTGGTTTCCAATAACAGTGCACACCGCTGGACTCCGGATGTGCCTATGGTTATTCCTGAAATCAATCCGGAACATTTTGCCGTAATCGAGAGCCAGAAGAAGAGACTGGGTACAACCCGCGGTTTCATTGCTGTAAAGCCAAACTGTTCCATTCAGAGCTATGTTCCTGCTCTGAACGCATGGAAGGAATTCGAACCGTATGAATGTGTAATCACAACTTATCAGGCGATTTCCGGCGCAGGTAAGGACTTTAAGTCCTGGCCGGAAATGGTTGAAAATATTATCCCTTATATCGGCGGTGAAGAAGAAAAGAGTGAACAGGAACCGCTGAGAATCTGGGGCCACATTGAAGGTGATGTGATTGTAAAGGCAGAAGAACCAAAGATTACCTGTCAGTGCCTCCGTGTACCTGTATTGAACGGGCACACTGCAGCTGCATTTGTCAAGTTCAGAAAGAAGCCAACGAAGGAACAGCTGATCGAAAAGCTGGTGAACTATAAGGGTTATCCACAGGAAGAAAAGCTTCCTATGGCACCGGAACAGTTCATTAAGTACTTCGAAGAAGACAACCGTCCTCAGGTTAAGGCAGATGTGGACAGAGACAAAGGCATGGGAATCAACATCGGCCGTCTGAGAGAAGACTCTGTTTACGACTATAAGTTTGTGGGACTGTCCCATAATACCGTGAGAGGCGCTGCAGGCGGTGCAGTTCTCTGTGCGGAAACTCTGAAGGCAATGGGTTATATTACTAAAAAGTAAATTCCAATATTATATAATATGGCAGAAACGGAGCCGGAACAGCCGGCTTCGTTTCAATGCATTTTTTTAAACAATACTTACCAAATGAAAGGGAGAGATTATGACATATTTAGAGGCAATTGTTTTAGGTCTGGTGCAGGGTCTGGCAGAGTTTCTGCCAATCAGCAGTTCCGGCCATCTGGCACTGCTGCAGCAGTTCTTCGGAATCAGGGAAGATAATGTACTGCTTTTTGCGGTTCTACTCCATGTGGGTACTCTGATTTCTGTATTTATCGTATACTGGAAAGATATCTGGGAACTGATAGTGGAACTGCTTCTGACCATTAAGGACCTGTGCTCAGGAAAGGGTCTTCGTCTGGATGAACGTCCGGTTCGTAAGCTTGGTGTTCTGATTATCGTTGCAACCGTTCCTACCGGTATTATCGGTATCCTGGGAGGAGATTTCTTCGATTCTCTCTATAATTCCATTATTCCGATCGGCGTAGGACTGATTATCACAGGTTTTCTGCTCATACTTGCGGAACGTATGGGCACTTCCAGAAGGGGACTGGAAAAAATGAACTTCCGCAATGCATTTTTCATCGGTCTGGTACAGGGTATTGCAATCTGTCCGGGTATTTCCCGTTCCGGTTCTACACTGTTTGGCAGCCTGGTGTGTAATTTAGAAAGATCATTCGCAGTAAAATTCGTGTTTTTAATCTCCATTCCTTCCATCCTAGGATCTGCAGTTCTGGAGATTCCGGATGCTCTGGAAGCAGGATTTGATATGAGCCTTCTGGGTCCTGTACTGGTTGGAATGGCAGTAGCAGCCGTTTCCGGCCTGATTGCGATCAAAACTATGATTAAGATTGTTTCAGATAAAAAGTTAAGTTATTTCTCATACTATGTCTGGATTGTCGGTGCAGCAGTAATTCTGTACGGCATTTTCGGTGCGTAGAAGGCGGATAGGGAGGTTTTGACATGGCAGAAGCCAAGAAGAAACCGGGTAGACCCCCTGGTTCTAAGAATAAAAACAGCAGTACTGACAGCAAAAAAAGCAGCAAGTCCGGATCCGGCAGCGGTTCCGGCAATAAATCAAAAGCCAAGGCAAAGGTAGAACAGATCCAGGCAAAAAAGAAGGCGGACCGCCGTGTTATGGACGAAATCTGGGCAATTATTGCCATTGCAATCGGTGTATTCCTGATTATAGCAACCCTGACGAACGGAGCAGGCGAGTTCGGTGCCATCATTGGTACCGTTCTGAAAGGGATTCTGGGACATGTGGCTTATGTCTTCCCGTTCTATATTATCCTTTATGGTGTTCTTCTGTTTGCAAAGAAGACGGTACATATTTCCATTAAATCAGCGGCCCTTGTTTTCGTGCTGCTGGTTATGCTGACTATTGTAAATTCTGTACGCTTTATTCCGGCAATAAGTCCTGAATTTTCATGGGAGCTGGTGAAGTCATATTATGCTTCCGGAGTGGAACTGCAGAGCGGCGGCTTTATCGGCATGATCTGTGCGTCTATGCTGATTAAGTGGTTCGGCAAAATGGGATGCTGGATTTTCGCTGTTGTGATGATTCTGATTTCCGGACTTCTTCTCATTAATACTCCGATTTCACGTTTTATCAGCAAAATTTTCGAGAAGATGGAAGAACGTAAGCTGCTGAAGGAACATGCTCATCTGGATTACATGAATGAAGATGAGCAGGGTGTTCAGCTTGCTATAAGTGATATCCATAAACCGATGAAGAAACCGGTTCCTGAAAAGAAAGTTACGGTAATTAACAGCAGCGTGCTGGAAGAACGTAAGAAAGGTTCTTCTCAGGCGGCACTGCCTTCAGGTTCTGTACAGAACACTGCAGCTTCTGCAGTAACAGAGCAGCCTGCACTGATTGTTAACGGTATGAATATTGCTGTTGACACTGAACCTGCGAAACCTGCAGAGCCTGAAGTTCCAAAGCGTACATATACACCTCCGAGCCAGGTTGAGCCGCTTACTCCGGAAAAGAAAAACAGTATTCTGAAATATATGAATGATGACAGTCTTTTCGGCAGAAAGACTTCCGGAAACGGATCTGTGGGTCTGGAAGACAGAGTGGATTATGGTGAAGGATTTGGTCTGGACGGACGTCCTGTAAATACTTCCGGTACCGTTGGTCTGGGGGGAGATACTGGTTCCTTTGGATTCGGTATTCCTGCAAATGCTGATAAAGTACAGAAACCTGCTGTGGAGGTAAAAACTTACGATGAGGTTTCTGATAATGCCGCGGACTCCATTCCTGTAAAGAAGGAGTATACCGGTATACAGATGGAAATGCCTGATGCAGTGAAGCCGGTTAATCCGGTAAATGGCAGCAATTCTTTCGTGAACCGTGCGGGAGAAAAGGTGGATCCCAATGCTCCTAAGCCGGCAGAAGGCACTCCTGCGGCTGAAGTGCAGAAGGTGATGTCCAATAAGGAAGCAAGGGAAGCCATGCTGACTACGGAAGAACTGGAAGCAGCCGCAAAGCCTGTGAAGGTATATGAAATGCCTCCAATTGACCTGCTGACCCGTTCTGCAGCTGCAGCAAGAACCAGCAGCAGTGCACTTCAGGCCAAGGCAATGAAGCTGGAAGAAACTTTGAAAAACTTCCATGTTGATGCCCGTGTGGTTCAGGTAACTCAGGGGCCAACCGTTACAAGATATGAAGTGCAGCCTGCTGTAGGTGTAAAAGTAAGCAGCATTGTACGTCTGTCTGACGATATTGCACTGAATCTGGAAGCAAGAAGCATCCGAATCGAAGCACCGATTCCGGGCAAAGCGGCCGTAGGTATCGAAGTGGAAAATGACTCCATTACTATGGTAAAGCTTCGTGATATCATTGAATCTAAAGAATTTAAGAACGCCAAGTCCAAAATCACGTTTGCAGTGGGTAAGGACATCAGCGGCAATAATATTGTAGCAGACCTGAAGAGCATGCCTCACCTGCTGATTGCAGGTTCTACAGGCTCCGGTAAGTCTGTCTGCATCAACAGTATCATTCTCAGCTTGCTTTATAAGGCAAATCCGGATGAAGTGAAACTGATTCTGGTAGACCCTAAGGTGGTGGAACTTGGTAACTATAACGGAATTCCGCATCTGCTGATTCCGGTTGTAACAGATCCGTCCAAGGCTGCGGCGGCGCTGAACTGGGCTGTGGCTGAAATGACAGACCGTTACAGAAAGTTTGCAGAAAACGGTGTACGTGACCTGGAATCCTTCAACGAAGCAATGCGTGCAGATGGTGAAGACGACAAGGTTATGCCTCAGGTGGTAATTATCATCGACGAGCTGGCTGACCTGATGATGACAGCTCCATCTCAGATTGAAGAATCCATCGGCCGTCTGGCTCAGATGGCGAGAGCTGCAGGTATGCATCTGATTATTGCTACTCAGCGTCCGTCTGTAGACGTTATTACAGGTACCATCAAGTCCAATATCGGCTCCAGAATTGCCTTTGCAGTATCCTCTCAGATTGACTCCAGAACCATTCTGGACATGCAGGGTGCTGAAAAGCTGGTAGGTAAGGGCGATATGCTCTTTAATCCGATGGGCATGGGCAAGCCAATCCGTGTACAGGGTACCTTTGTATCTGACGGTGAAGTGAACGATGTCATTCAGTTCGTAAAGAGTCAGGTGGAAGGCGGCAGTGCCAACTACAATGCGGATGTTCTGACACGTATTGAACGCAGCAATACAAATGATGCGGCAGAAGAAACCGACGATCTGCTGCCGGAAGCTATCGATCTGGTTGTCCGCAGCGGTCAGGCTTCTGTATCCATGCTGCAGAGAAGATTCCGCATCGGTTATAACCGTGCGGCTCGTATTGTGGATATGATGGAAGCACGCGGTATTATCGGGCCGCAGGATGGCAGCCGTCCGAGACAGGTACTCATGACGGAAGCAGAACTGGAAGCCATGGAAAACGATACGGCTGATTTATAAACGGGGCGTAACAGCCCCTTTGAGGAGATTAATTAGTATGAAAATATTTTTTGAGACCATGGGTTGTCCCAAGAACTTCAATGACACCCAGGCTGCACAGGGTCTGCTGGAAAAGGACGGTTTTGAAATCGTTGCTTCTCCGGAAGATTCTGATGTGATTATTGTGAATACCTGCGGCTTCATTAATGACGCCAAGGCGGAATCCATTAACCGTATTTTCGAGCTGAGTGAGTATAAGGAAGATGGAAAGAAACTTGTAGTTTCCGGGTGCCTTTCCAAGCGCTACAGTGACGTTCTCATGGATGAAATGCCGGAAGTGGACCTGTTCCTCGGTGTGAATGAATATGAGCAGCTGCCGGAAATTCTGAGAGAAATGGAAGACTCCGGTGAGCGGAAGGCAGTGGTAAGTGAAGATTTTGCACCGTGTCTGCCTGTACTTCCGAGAAAGCTGGAAGATAATCCGTACACTGCAACGCTGAAAATTGCAGAAGGCTGTGACAACAACTGTGCATACTGCGTAATTCCGTCCATCCGCGGCGGATTCCGCTCTAAAAAGAAGGAAGATGTCATTGCTGAAGCAGAAATGCTGGCTGCAGCGGGCTGCAAAGAACTGATTCTGATTGCTCAGGACGTAACCAATTACGGTATGGATCTGTACGGACGCCGTTGCCTCCATGAACTGGTGGAAGAAGTCTGCAAAGTAGACGGCATCCACTGGGTAAGACTGATGTACTGCTATGAAGACCGCATTACCGATGAGCTGATTGAAGTAATGGCAAGGGAAGCCAAGGTTTGCCATTATATTGATATTCCAATTCAGCACAGCAGCGATGCCGTACTGGAAGGAATGAAACGCCGCTCTAACCGTAAAGGAATTATGTCAACTATTGCGCGTCTTAGAGAAGCCATTCCTGACATTCATATCCGTACAACCTTCATCGTTGGTTTTCCTGGTGAAACAGAGGAAGATTACGAAGATCTCTGTGATTTCGTAGATGAAGTTCAGTTCGACCGTCTGGGGGTGTTCGCATATTCTCAGGAAGAAAACACTGTGGCAGGAGAACGCGATGACCAGATTGAAGAAGAAATCAAGGCAGAACGTGTGGATGGCATTATGCGTCAGCAGATTGAGATTTCTCTTGCATCCAACCAGGACAAGGTGGGCCAGATTCTGGAAGTTCTGGTGGAAGACATTGACGAAGATGGTGCATATATCGGCAGAACAGAATACGATGCACCGGAAATTGACAATTCTGTTATTTTTACCTCTGAACGTCAGCTGACGCCAGGGGAATTCGTCCGGGTTCTGATTAACGATGCGTTTGATTATGACCTGGTAGGTGTGGAGGTTTAAGATTATGAATTTACCTAATAAACTGACTGTCGGCAGAATGATTGCCGTACCGTTTTTCATTGCCGCTTATATGCTGCAGTATTATGTGTTAGCATGCGTAATTTTCATTGTGGCATCTGCTACTGACTGGCTGGATGGCTATCTGGCACGTAAGTGGAAGATGGTTTCCAATTTCGGCAAAATCATGGATCCGCTGGCCGACAAAATCCTGGTGTATTCCGCTTTCTGTCTGATGGTGCCGTCTCAGGTTCCCGGATGGATGCTGATCATCATCCTGGCGCGTGAATTCGTGGTTTCCGGTATGCGTACCGTTGCTGCATCTGAAGGCATTGTCATTGCTGCCGGTAAAAGCGGAAAGCTGAAGACTGTACTGCAGATGATTGCCGTTCCGCTGCTGATCATTGCACCAGCATTCCCGGCTGTAACCGTAATCAATACACTGGCTCAGGGATTCCTGTGGGCATCTCTTGTGATGACTGTATATTCCGGATGCGAATATGTGCTGCAGAATAAATCCGTATTTTCTATGAAGTAAACAGAGAGGCCTTTATGATTCCTCACTTGTCCTCGGTGCGTTGCACCTGCGGAATCGTTCGGAATCACAATGGCCTCTCTTTCTATTCACAGAACTGTTTATTAAAGGTGAGCAATGAAAATAAAAGATTTTTACGCAGAACTTATTGAACTTTCTGCACAGTTTCTGGACATATATAATTACAGAAGAAGCGGCAAATCAGGAATTTTTTATAGATATAATCTGGATAAATCACGAGGCTGGATTATTGGTTTTCGAAAGTCTGCTTATAATTCACCTGAATTTTGTAATTTTAGAATTATGCATGGCAGCATTTCCACAGTTGAGCTGAGAAGTTTTGGAATGTATCGTGATAAAATCAGACTTGAAGATCTGAAGACAATGATAATGGATGGGTATTCTTTATGTGATTACAGCCATGAAATCGATGATCTTGTCGTTGAAATTGAAAATGTAAATGATTATTTTCAATATGTTATTTTACCGGAATTAAAGAAAATAATTAATCAGCAGAGTTCCGGCTTTGATGATTAATATATGTTTGGAGGATTTGATTATGCGTACTGCGATTTTAACAGTAGGAACGGAGATTTTGTTCGGACAGATTGTAAATACCAATGCGGCGTGGCTTAGCCAGCAGCTGAATGATCTGGGATATGATGTAATGTATCACTATAC
>JAFYNS010000082.1 GCA_017556505.1 Bacillota bacterium
AGAAATTGAATTGCGCTCCGGACTCAGCCGGGCCAATGTACGTTTTTATGAAAAGGAAGGCTTTTTATCTCCTGAGCGCCATGAAAACGGGTATCGTGAATACACAGAAGAGGATCTGAACGTCCTAAAAAAAATCCGGCTGCTTAGAATGCTTCACATCCCGCTCAGCGAAATAAAAGGCCTCCTGGATGATTCGCAGACATTCCTTCAGGTCATGGAAACCCATATTGCATTTCTGGACCAGGAGATTCAGAACTACCAGGATGCAAAAGCCATGTGTCATAGAATGATGCGTGATACTCACCTGCATCAGGAACTGGATACGGATCTTTACCTGAAGGAATTCGATGCGCATAATTACGGAGGTAGCGAAATGCAGGAAGATATGATACGGGATCAGAGGGTAGATGAAACACAGAAAAGATTCTTTGGCAGATTCTTTGATCATGAACTGGTCCTTATACCGCTTTATACTCTGAGTTTTCTTCATCCTTACAGCGAAAGCAGCCTGATGACCGCGGTTTTAAACACATGCCTGATGCTGATGGTTGTTTTACTGTTAGAGCCTTTGCTTCTGACTCTATTCGGTACGACACCAGGAAAATGGCTGACCGGAGTTCATGTAATGCACAAAGATGGCAGGAAACTGACCTATACCGAGGCCCTGAAAAGAACCTGGGGCGTACTGCTTTATGGTCTCGGTCTTGGCGTTCCTGTCATTGAACTTATCTGTCAGTATCAGGGACTGAATACCGTATATTCCGGCAATCCAACAAAATGGGATCAGCAGGCCGAATCCGAAGTGCTGGTTGACCAGACCAGACTATGGAAAATCTGCCTGTACGCAGTACCTTTCTTCATCCTGTTTTTCATCCGGATTATGAATGGGACTTTTATATAAACGCAAAAGCCGGTGGCAAACCGGCTTTTTTAATCACCATTATTCAATTTATTTCCGAAACAGTTCAGAATGTGTTCCTACACGGTATAACATAAGAACCAGTACATCATCAACAATCTCGTAAATCAGCAGCCAATCAGGCTCGATATGACATTCTCTGCATCCCCTGTAGTTTCCAATTAAATCGTAATCCCGGTATACTTCCTCCAAAGGCTCACCCTTTGCCAGTTTTTCGATTACATAAAACAATTTGTCCGTGTTTTTGTTTTGGCGTTTGGCCAGTTTTAAATCTTTCTTAAACTGACTGGTGAATTTAATCTCGTACTTCATATTTCAAGTGCCGCCTTCAGCTCATCCATACTGGTATACCCTTTCACATCTTTATTCTGTGCAAGGGTTCTGCCCTCTTCAATTGCTGCTAAAGTGATCTCATTCGGGGTCTTTAATTTCAGCTCAAAAGGAATTCCATTTTCACGAATTGTCTGTCTTAAAAACATATTGACCGCAGTCGTCATATTCAATCCCAGTTCATTAAAAATCTGTTCCGCTGCAATCTTCACATCCGCATCTGTACGGATATTCAGGTTTGTTGTCGCCATGAGTCATCCCTCCTTGTACGTATTATATTCATATTGTACAGCAAATATGCTCATAGTGTCAACATATTGCACGAATTATTTACGGATGTTCTTTAATATGCACTACCTGCCACGTCCCGTTTTCATCCGGCTGCAGGTACCAAAGTGACGGAATCCGCCAGCTTCCTGTGGTAACCTCTCCGTCTGCATCCAGGCCTTCCTGTGAATAGTATACCCACATATACCCCTCGCTCAGACCGAAACGCGCCGCCCAGAGACGCATGTCATGATTTTCTGCAGCTACGTCCGGATAGGAATCCTTTGGGTGGCAGTAACGTGCCAATTTCCCATACTTTGCTTCCGCCTCTTCTCTGGTTAATCCCAAATCCTCACAGGCATCTTCCGCCCGTTCCATGACAGTTGCTGCAATGGCCAGATCCGCCCCGCTGCCCCGATAGGCAAGCATGGATATTTCCCCTGTGGTATAGTAGGACGGCATCCACACCTGCAGGATATGATACACGGGGAAGCTGTACAGCAGCACCGCCAGCAGAATCACCGCCAAAGCCAGCTTCAGCAGTTTCCGCCTGCGGCTGGTGTTTTGCTGGGTGACGGCTGTCATGGTTTCCCGGTACACCAGCAAAATCTGATGTTCCGGCGTTTTCCTGCAGTCTTCCTGCGTGGCTGGAAGCAGTTCCGTTTCGGCTTCTTTCTGTCTTTCACACTGCAGTACCTCCAGGACGGTCACGCCCAGGACTTCTGCGATCTCATCCAGCTTAGCGATGTCCGGAAGGCATTTCGCCCTTTCCCACTTGCTGACCGCTGCTGTTGACACATGGAGCTTTTCTGCCAGCTCCGTCTGTGTCAGTCCCAGGCGAGTCCGCTCTTCTTTTATAAATATTGCAAATTTCTCTGTGGTCATCTTCCTCCCCTCCTGCCATCATTTAACCCCAAAACAGGAAAAAAGTAAAGCGACCTGCGGTTGAATTCATATAGTAAAAGAAAAAAGGAGGTGTGGAACACGGATAAGGATATTCTCAGGCTGCTATACAGCAGATATTACAATGAAGCCCGGCTTTACTGCCTGGCATTATGCGGAAATCGCGAAACAGCAGAAGATCTTGTGGCAGATGCTTTCGTGAAAGCCTATCTCAGCTTGCCGGATGATATACCATCTTTCCGATACTGGCTCTTCCGTGTCTGCAAAAACCTCTGGATTGACCTGCTGCGGAAGGAAAAACGCCGTATGGATTCGATTTATGAAATATGGCCGGCAGATTTCAATACACCCGAAACTGAGGCACTGAAAGAAGAGCAGAGGCAAATTCTAAAAGAAACCTTAGAAAACCTGGAACAATCGGATCGGGAATTATTGCTTCTGCATTACTGTTTTGATATGCCGCTATATGAAATCGCCAGGCTGCAAAGCAAAAGCTATGATGCAGCCAGGCAGCGGCTTACGCGGCTCAGACAAACATTAAAGAAAAGATTGGAGGAACAGGGGTATGAATTATAACCATGAAATAGATCCGGCTTCGGAACTGAAAGCCATTCGAAAAAAACTGTGCATCCGCAGCATAACCATCATTTTGATCAGCGCGCTTCTGGCTGTAGGGATTTTGCTGGGAGCCATATTTGTGGTGATGCCTGCTGCAGAAAAGCGCTACTGGGATCCGAAGGAAAGCTCTTACGGAAGTCAGTTTTCGGAAGATCTGGAGCTGACGCTGGCTGCTTACGGGGAACTGTTTACGGAAAACGTGAATATTACCTCCGTATGGGCAGAGCGCATCGGCTTCGCATCGTACAATCTTACCATTCAGTATGCCGATACTGCACTGGGCGGAGACAGCCTGTATACCTATGGAACCCTCACGAAGGGAAACCTTTCTCTGCCGATGGATTTCATGAGAAATGTCACATTAAATATCTTTGAACGGGCTTCCTATCCGGAGTATCCGCTGGATGAAGAAGAGAAAGCAAGCATCAGAGAAAAACTCGAGGCTCTGCCGGACTATACCAGAGTATACGTGGCGGCCTCCTTCCCGGAAGATCTCTCTATGGAAGAGCTGCTGGACTTCCAGGCTTCTCTGAAAAAAGGGATCATTGGCTGGGTCGGTATTCGCAACTCTGAAGTTGATAAACAGCGTTACCCTCTCTGCGGCATGACTCCTTTCAGCGGCGGTATCTTATGGGAAAACATCAATGACAGTTATCCTTATTTTAATATAAAGGGTGAGAAGCGCACTGCAGAAAGCCTGACACAGCACTTTAAGTCTCTTCTGCAGTATTCCATTGACAAAGAAACGGAAGGCAAAGGTGTGGGCCGCGAACACGTCTCCTACTACGAGGAAGTACTGGAATATGTGGAAGAAAACGGCGTAAACTGTTACGGCTGTTACCTGGCTGCTTCCCCTGAAACTGTTCTGGACCTTTTAGACCGCGGCATCATAAATCAGGTCTGGCCGATGGATGCCTGGATTGATTTTTAGGAAAAAGTAAAATAGATTTAACTAACGATAAAAGCCATCCGTATTTTAGCGGTTGGCTTTTATAAGGCCAGAGCTGGTACTGTGTACCGCCTGGCCAAAGTCTTAGAGTATGCAATTGAAGATTTTCTGAAAAAAAGACTGCATGGCAAGTAAACTTATACTTTCATTATACTTTCATTATACTTTCATTACACTTCCATTCTCGCCGGCAGGCCCTGCGGTTCCACGTCCTCGAAACCTTCCAGATACCAGTCGTCTTCGAACTTGATGCGGGTGGTTCTCCACTGATCATCAATCAGCACCTCAATCACGGTACCGGACATAATGCTTCCGGAAGTATCCCCGTCCTCAAAGAGAATTTCGAAACACATGCCGTTCATATCGAAATTCAGTACACCTTCATAAATATTGCTGAACATTTTTAATTACCTCCTAATTGTTTTCCTGTCTTAATGGTTGCCGCATAGGCACTGTTTGCCAGCCCCAGCACCGCGGAGATGATAAACAGCAGCTCGATGCCCAGTGTTTTCCAGATCCAGCCTCCAAAGAGAGCGATGAATATGGTAATCACATGATTAATGGAAACCCCGGTGGAAATGGTTGCCTTTACCTCGTCCCCATTATCCGCCAGATCCTGCACATACACATTGGCCGCCATGGACGCCAGCGATATGACAGAATCCAGTATGTAATTGATGCAGCACACGATGAACGCCACTTCCATCGGGAAGATGTGATGGGCGAACCCGTAGAAGAAGCACACAATGACTAAAATCAGGGTGTCAGACACCATGACGATCTTGTACCCCAGGCGGTCGATGATTTTGCCGATAATCGGCGATGCGAAAAAGCAGGTGATGGCCGACACTGCAAACAGCAGACTGATCATGGCCGCATCCGCCCCGTAGAACAGGATCAGCACATAAGGCCCGAAGGTGAAGAAAACCTGCTTTCTCGCACCGTAGAACATCTCCAGCATGTAGTACTTCTTGTATTTCTTCGCAAAATAGAACCGGCTCTTATTCTTATCGGTCTGGCTTTGGCCGGTAATCTTCAGTGCGCAGACCATGCAGACTGCAACCAGCACGGTGGAAATCCAGAAGAATGGCTTATACAGCTGTGCACTGCGGCTGGCGAAGAGGGTGAACACCGCCACAATCACCAGATAGCCTGCCAGGGTCCCGATCTGGCCCTTGGCATTCTGGGCACCCAGTGCCTCACCGCCTCTGCCCGGTTTGGCGTATTTCAGAGACAGCGTATTTTTCATACCCAGCTGAATATGTTCTCCCAGGGAGTAGACACAGATGGACATGGTCACCAGCACCTGGGTCGGCGGCAGTGCAGAAATCATCATCATCCCGATCAGCATGATAACCGCCCCCACCTTATACAGTGTTTCTGCAGACAGCATATAGAACGCCGCCAGAATGAAGACCAGCATAATCCCCGGCAGTTCACGGAAGAACTCCGTCACACCACGGCCCATTTCACCCATACCTACCACTTCTGCCAGGAAGTTATCCAGCATGCCTTTATATAATCCGTAGGACAGCCCCGAAATCAAAAGAGAAATCAGAAAAATCTGAAACCCGGAGCCCTCCTGAAATGCGCGCTTAAATCGTTCCATCGAATGCAGCACATCCTTTGCTTCCGCTACTCGAAGAAGTTTCTCTTATTAAAACCGGCAGTCATGAATCTCCACGCTGCCTTGCGGCCGGTGAGCCACTCAATGTGGGCATTGTTTTTCGTATTGGCCAGCACACGCTTTACCAGGAACTCGGCTACCACATCCGGATAATCCCCCAGGATGTTGTAGACTTTCTTGGTCTTTTCCGGCAGATCGATGGTTTCTTTACCTCCCAGAGCCTTCACCGTGAAATCGGTAATCATAATCCCCGGGCTCAGCCGGCCTACAATCACACTGGTTCCCCGCTCTTCACTTTCTTTGGCCAGTGCCTGGGTGAAATGGGTCACTGCCCGCTTGCCGGTACCGTACATGTTCAGCCCCAGCATCATGGCATCATTGCTGCCGTAGCCTTCCAGATTATAGATGGCACCGCCGCCCTGCTGAACCATCTGCAGCATAGCCAGCTTACTGCCCATCACAGTCCCCTTTAAATCCACATCCAGCACGCAGTCGATGTCTTCTTCGCTCAGCTCCCAGATAGCCTCCATAGGCTGGTTCACGCCGGCGTTGTTGATCCAGATGTCGATGCGTCCGCACTCCTTCACCGCAAAATCAATCAGTCCCTGGATGTCCGCAGAGCTGGTCACATTGCCCGCAGCGGCGTAAACGGATGCCGGACTTTCGATTTCCTCCAGGGCAGTTTTCGCCGTATCGAGACGGGCCTGGCTGACCCCATTGATCACTACATTATGGCCTGCTTTACGGAATAATTTCGCCATTTCGAAGCCGAGGCCACGGCTGCTTCCTGTAATTACAACTGTTTTCATGATATTTACTCCTCTGCCTGCTCGTAAGTTCCATCGGTACACTTGGCTGCCTTATAGCACGCACTCTGATACTGCATCCATCCTTCCTCCTCGCGGACAGTACCGCCAGAATAGTCCAGATGCATATAGCGGTTCTTCAGTTCATTACCTTCCCCCAGCAGCAGATTTCCGAAAAACTGCTCCAGGTACTCTGTGGTCGCATAAATGTTATTCTTAAAATCATTGTAATTGGCCCGCACCAGTGCATTGCGTAAATACCAGGAATGCAGTGCGAACATATCATTGTTCACCTGGAATCCTAATGACTTCAAGTACTGAATCATAAACACTGCTGTCGCCCGGGTATTTCCCTCCAGGAAGGGATGAATCTGCCAGATATCCGACGTGAACTTAGCCAGATGCTTCACCGTCTGCCCCATGGTCAGACCACGGTAAGAAAAAGCTTTTTCCGTATCGAAGTCATACCGCAGGGTATCCTCAATGCTGCCCCGTGGCATAGGGGTTCCAGTCATGTTGTCAAGGATTCTCCGTTTTGATAATAGCATACACCTTTTATCCCCGCTTCGAAAATGCTGGACTCAGGATTAACTCATACCGTGCATTTAGATAGTACTTGTAAAACTGCTTCTGCAGCTCCGAAATATATGGAACAGTATCAATAAATGCACTGATTTCCACCATATTGATACGGGGGAACATACGCTTTAATGCGGCATTACAGTCATCATTTTCTGCTGCCATCAGAAAATCAAAATAGTTTATTTTCTGTTCGTTATACTTCAGTGCGGATGTAGGAAATCTGAAAATTCTGGCATGTAGTTCCTTTTCATCTTCCAGCACAGCTCTCATCACAGCTTCATCCGCCTGCGGAAGCAGACAACTTCCACAGTCATATACCGGCGCCAGAGAAGTCTGCTGGTGCACCGGATGATAAAGGAATCCCCAGTTACCATTATGACGGTTAAAATTACCCAGAAATGCATCCATAATAAACACATTCCAAAAGTGTTCCATAAGCACTTGAGGATTTACAAACTGCTGCTTTTCGATTGTATCTAAAACATCCGCAAGTTCTGTCCCTGTCCCATTATGCTCCGAATCAATTACCGTATTTTTAATCGAACAAAAGTCCAGCAAGCGGCTGCCGTCCGCCGTGAAATCTTTGCAGGCACAGACAATCTTTGTTTTTCCATTCACATTGAACGTTCCGAGAATGGTTTTCTGCGCCTCAACCCCAGCCATATTAAAAATGCTGCTGGCTATATGCTCACTGAAGCAGCTGTTCGTATAAGAAATTTCCGTTTTTTTCTGTGCCCCTGAAGGCGGGAACTTCAGCATATACTGTTCCCCTTTATATTCAATTCCAATTTTCTTCCCGTTAGCACCCGCATAGGCATTCCCCGGAAGCCTTCTGCAGTCTGTAAAATCAGGCATTTATCTCACCCCCATAGGAACTTCTGCCGCAAATACTCCGCATGTTCCGGCGTTATGGCCCCATCATTGATTTCTGCAATATTAATACTGCCGTATAATTCACTCCACAAGCAGTCCATAAGCGAAGATTTGGATTTCAGTCCCTCTTTAAATGCATCGAGATCCTGCTGCAAATAAACCGGCAATCCATATTCATATGACTGAATCTTCAGCAATTCCAACCGTTCCAGTTCCAGTTTCTGCTCCATAACTCCAGCCAGAAGCAGTTCCATAGAAACCTGCAATACCTTGGCCAGCCGATAAAGCGTCTCACCAGAACATTTCTCAATACTGGTTTTTCCACAGCATAAATCGCTCAATGTTGCATGCGGAACCCCGCTCAGCTTCGCAACACGATACTTCGACATTCCCGATTCAATTATAATTTCATTAATATTCATACTATCGCCCTCTTCATTATATCGGTATACCGAAACAATGTCAATTACATCTTCCTCAGAATTTGAGAACGTTTTTCTGTATATTGAATGTATTTATGGGAAAGAGCCAGCCCGCAGCCGACTCTCCTTCCCTTGATTCAGTTCGTACTATACCCCCCACACCTCCTCGTCTTCCTTCAGCCTGTCCACCAGGTCCAGATCGGCGGGCAACCAGTCGACGGTGTCCAGGGTGCCGCGGGTGAGCCATTTTGCGCAGCGGTGCTCCCGCAGCTCCAGGTGCGTGGAATCCCCGGCCTGCTCGCAGAGGAAGCAGTGCATGGTCAGGTGGAAGGCCAGATAGTCGTACTCCACGATGCCGGCCAGCCTCAAGACACGCACGGACGCGTTCCTCCCTCAGAGTGCCATTGAATGCCGCAGGAATGGTTTTTCCCGGGTTCGTTTCATCTAAAATAGTATAGGACGCATTGCTCTGCTTCAACTTTTCAATCAATGCTTTTTCGCATCCTCTTGGAATTGCAAGGTATTCATCAAAATGCTCTGCTGTACAAATCACCCGAGGTTTCCCATATGTAGGCAAACGCATAGCCTGCGCTCTATAAAAATCCGGATTTTTAAATGCCGCTAAACGTTTCATTTCGTTCAGTGCCAATTCTGATATGCCTTCCTTACGGATGACGAAACTCTGCTATGACAGTTCCCACCGTACCTGCCGCTGGAACCAGGGAAAAAAATGTCTTCTCACCGAAATCCGGATTCTCACACATTGTGTCCAGAAGATATTCAATTAAGGTCTCTTTCGGCAACTCCATCAGGTAGTTTCTCCATACGTTGCGATCTTCTAAAGTTATTATGATTCCGTCACTTACCATAAGGAAATCTCCTATCAAAATCATTTGAATTCACTTTAGTCTTCATAAATCTGCATATCATTATCATACGGGCTGTTTCCAAATGATACCCACTCCCGAAGTGCTTTTCTTTCCGCAGCATTCATTTTCATCTCACATTCATATTCTTTTAACTGAGCTTCCAATAAATCACGGATTGTTCTTGGTACATTTTTCTGAAATTTCACGGTAATACCTCTCGATTTAGTTCACCACCAACTCTACTGCCTATAATTTTTCTATAATTGTGTTATTTGATTTTGCGTCCCGGTAAAGATCAGCGCTTTCCTTCGCGGCTCCCGCTCCTAAAACTACACTTTGACTGCGGAACAATCCATCTGAAATGATTACATCGCGGAATGGCAGCAAAGTCGTTTCGAGAATCAAAGGGACATGCGATCTTTGAAACATTTCAGGAAAACTGGATGTAATGCCAATCGCACGATAAACCTTTTTATCTTTCGGAGAAATCAAAATGGCAGCACCGCGCTGGTACCTGTCTAATATGAAAGTATCTCTTATGCACCGCTTCCAGCTGAGAAGAATCTCCCTGTGTTCCGGTGTGAGATCCTGTTGTTCTGCCAGATATTCATCAATCAGTGATACCTCATTCCACAGTCTCTCCGCGACTGCTAAAAGTGCATCGTAGTCTGCCCTCAACGGTTTTGCAGAATGATACAGATATTTTCTTATTTTATACTTTTCATTTACAAAGCCTAATAACGGTATAAACAGCTGAAAAAACAGTCTGCCGTCTTCCTGTGACAAAGTCATAATGAACACCTCCGATTCTAATTCACTTCCCAATAGCCAAAACGCTTTCCGCCTACACGCCGCAGCAATCCTTTTTCCTGCAAGGCAACCGTAACACGCTTCACGCTTCCAAGAGAAATGCCAGTTTCATCTGCAAGCTGTTTCTGAGTAATTTCAGGATGTGCAGCAATAATCTTAAGTAAGGCTTTCTCTTCCAAAGTACATTTCAAAGTCTCAATTTGCGACTTTGAAACATTGGCACTGCGACTTTGGATTTCCGTATAATCCAAATGCATATACCGATTCTTCAGCACATTCGTTTCATCTAAAAGCAGATTTTCGAAGAATTGCTCTAAATACTCCGTAGTGGCATAAATATTGTTTTTCAAGTCGTTATAATTAGCCCTCACCAAAGCATTTCTGAAGTACCAGGAATGTTCTGCGAACATATCATTGTTCACCGCAAACCCCAGTGACTTCAGATATTTAATCATAAACACCGCTGTCGCACGGGTATTCCCCTCCAGGAAGGGATGAATCTGCATGATGCATAAGTGACCGTCTCACCCCGCAAAATCCATTCTTTCTTGGTGATGTTATAGGTGCGGATTTTGCCGGCATGGTCAAACACTCCATCGAAGAGACGGCGGTGAATGGACATCCACTCCGCCGGGGAAAACTGAAAAGTTTTCTCGCCGAGAAGTTCCGCAATCCGTGCAGAAACCAAATCTGCTTCTTGCGTATCTTCTCCTCCGGAAATCTTCCCCTGGCGTTCTTCATAATAGGAGTGAATTCGCTTCTGCACCTCATGGATACTGATGTTGCCTTCGATGTGATCCTTGGCAGCATCAAGCAGATACGTTGACGTTTTCAGCCCATCTACCGCCTGCAGCCCAATACCAATCTTCCAGGCCTGACTCTTCTCAGCCTGTTCCGGCTCACCCTGCCGAATATATTCTTCAAGTTCAAACTGCCATTTTAACTGTTCTGACATGTTGATACTCCTTCTTCCACAGCATGAATTCTATATGGGTATTGTACCACAAATCACCTCTAATTAAAAGAGCCGGCCTCAGCCAGCTCCCCCACATCACATTGCAGATCTACAAATATATCCCCTTCAGGAGATCAACGCCCTGATTTCTATCGAATGGAAGCCCCATTGCACGAAGTTTTATTTCATCCTCATCCAATGCTGCAATCATATCAATGTATCTATGGATACTTTCTCTTACCATCCCACCGGATTTCACTTTCGTTCCTGCAGTCACAATCTGCAGCAGACGGAACACATCATACTTATGCTTCTTTAAATCCCGTTCATTCACATGCTCTCCACGACCTTTTCGTTCCAGGAGATTGATCCATGCATACATTTTGAAGGGAATCAAGTGTGCTGCACCCAAAAGTCCGACTCCATCAACCACTTCGCGTCCGGAGATCATAAACTGATAAAAATCATCATTCAGTAAAATAGCGGACAAACTGGAAGTATCTTCGTCAATGTAAATTGGAACAATCCCTTCTTCAACTTCCAGGTGATACCCCGGTTTTCTGGAAAACAGTTCAATCTTCGTGGGATAACCTTTTTTTCCTTCCGTGAACCGATAAAAATGCATCTGCTCTGAATTTCTCTCTAAACGTATCAATTCCTGGTACCACTTATAACCCCTCCAATATTTCCTCCAAACACATTTCAATCCTTTCGTCTGTATTCCCCTGGAATGAACATATCAATGAAACCGGATCCACCTTTCCATCACGCGCAAAATAGCACGGATTATACTTCCATAACTGTACCTTCATGCAGTCATCCCAGTCTTCATAACGGATATTTGCGTA
>JAFYNS010000083.1 GCA_017556505.1 Bacillota bacterium
AATAGACCTGTTGGAGCGGATTCCTTGTTCTTGCTCTTGTCTTTGAACTGAGTCATTCTGGACAGTTCTCCAGTGGAGGAGTTACAGCACAGAACCCAGCCCAGTTCCGCATGGCCGGATACGTCGGACTGTACGAATACAATGGACTTCTTAGGGTCTACACCTACTGCCAGGTACAGAGCTGCTACGTCCAGGATGTGTTCACGCAGAGCCTTTGGATCCTGCGGAACGGTAATTGCGTGTTCGTCTACGATGCAGTACAGACATTCATGGTCATCCTGCAGTTCCACGAACTGCTTCAGTGCACCCAGGTAGTTTCCCAGGTGGATATTTCCTGTCGGCTGAACGCCGGAAAATACTCTTTTCATTCTAATACTTCTCCTATCGGTTCATTTCTTTCTTAAATTTTTCAATAATGGCTTTTTCCGCACGGGATACGGTCATCTGGGAAACGCCCAGAGCCTTGGCGATGTCTGCCTGTGACTTATTGAAAATGAACCGTTCTTTAAATACATAACGGTGATTGTCATTTAACTGCTCCAGAACGGACTTAATGATTTCGTTAATCTCAATCCGTTCGTAGCCTATTTCTTCGAAACCTACATACTTTTCCAGAAGATTTTCATCGCCTTCATCTCCCAGGTTGTTATTGGCGCTGTCCAGAGAAAAAGTTCCGTAAGCCTTGGCACTTTCCATTGCCTGCATAATCTGTTCGTGGGTAAATCCTGTGGCTTCGGAGATTTCATCCAGGTTAGGAGCACGGCCCAGCTTGGTTGTCAGCTGGTCCTTTACTTCCTGCACCTTGGTGGAAATTTCCTTCATGCGGCGTGGAACCTTCAGGCTCCACTGTTTATCACGGAAATACTTTTTAATTTCTCCCAGAATGGTCGGTGTGGCGAAACTCTTGAATTCGAATCCTTTGCTGATATCGAAACGTTCTACGGCAGATACGAGAGCCAGGGCTCCAACCTGATAAAGGTCGTCGTATTCCACGCCTTTACCCAGGTACTTTCGAATCAGGATATCCACCATATACAGATTTTCTTCTACAATTTGATTACGCAGTTCGATGGATGGATTTATGGCATATTCCCTGAAAAGTTCGGCTGTCATTTCCGCTTCACCATCTTGATAGTCTTTTTACCCTGGGAACCATCAAGAATTTCAACTTCACTCATCAGAGACTGAATGACGAAAATCGCCAGATTGCCTTCGTTCGGGCAGGACTGGCAAGGTTTTGCCAGACGCTCCAGCACGTGACCGCCGCTGTTGTCCGTCACGTACATTTCCAGATACCCTTCATCCGCAATGCACTCTACGGAGTATTCCTCCGCAAAACCATCCAGACCGTGGCAGGAGACGTTCTTGCACGCCTCACTTACCGCTGTCTTGATATCTTCAATCTCATCAAAATCAAATCCCATGGTGTCTGCTACGGAACCAATGGCCAGTCTAACCATGGTCAGATAAGCCGGCTTACCCGGAATATTAAACTTAATTCTATCTGCCATACTCAGAATCCTTTCTCTGCAAAATCTCTTTTTCCGGCTTTACAGATCCATCATGGTCTGTCCGCCTTCATCTGCAGTTTCTGCTGTATTTACTTCTTTCTTTTCATCGTCCAGGTCATCTTCTCTTGCAACCTTAGCCATTGCGATGATGTTTGCGTCTTCGTTAACGCTCATAATCTTTACGCCCTGCGTTGCACGGCCCAGTCTGGAAACTTCGCTTGCCTTCATGCGGATGATGATGCCGTCGGAGTTGATCAGCATGATGTCATCATCTTCACTTACTACCATAGCGCCTACCAGTTCACCGGTCTTCTTGAACTTGGCCTTGTCGTAAGTCAGTAGGCCCTTGCCGCCTCTGGTCTGAATCTTGTAGTCTTCCACTCTGGTTCTCTTACCGAAACCGTTTCTGGTTACTACCAGCAGTTCCTGACCAGGTTCCACCAGCTGCATGGATACAACTTCGTCGTCCTTTTCCAGGTCGATGGCTCTTACGCCGCCTGCGATTCTGCCCATTGGACGTACATCGTCTTCGGAGAAGCAGATGCACTTGCCGTTCTTGGTTACGATGATAACGTTATTCTTACCTGTTGTTCTCTGGATACCGATCAGTTCGTCGCCTTCCTTCAGGTTCATGGCAATCAGGCCGGTCTTACGGTTGGTATCGAAGTTATCCAGGGATGTCTTCTTAATGGTACCGTGCTTGGTTACTGCAATCAGGTAATCGTTTTCGCTGAATTCGCGGATTGGAATTACAGCAGTTACTCTTTCACGGCTCATCAGGTTCAGGAAGTTTACAATCGGAATACCCTTGGCGGTACGGTTTGCTTCCGGAATTTCGTAAGCCTTGATCTTATGTGCCTTACCGGTGTTGGTGAAGAACATGAGATAATCGTGTGTGGAGGTCATAATCAGGTCTTTCACGAAGTCGTTTTCCTTGGTGGTCAGACCGGTGATGCCCTTGCCGCCTCTCTTCTGTGCCTTATAGGTATCTACAGGTACACGCTTTGCATAGCCCAGGTGAGTCAGGGTGATGCATACGTTTTCTTCCTGAATCAGGTCTTCTTCGTCGATTTCTTCTGCAGCTGCCTTAATCTTAGTACGGCGCTTGTCGCCCCACTTATCCTTGATTTCCAGCATTTCATCCTTAACTACGCCCATCAGCTTCACTTCATCAGCCAGCAGTTCGTTGTAGTAAGCAATCTTCTTTAAGAGTTCCTGATATTCGTTTTCGATTTTCTCTTTTTCCAGACCCTGCAGACGTCTCAGCTGCATGTCCAGGATTGCCTGTGCCTGAATTTCGGAAAGACCGAAACGTTCCATCAGACGTTCCCTGGCATCATTGTAGCTGTTACGGATGATGTGGATGATTTCATCGATGTTATCCAGCGCGATTCTTAAACCTTCCAAAATATGTGCTCTGGCTTCTGCCTTCTTCTTATCGAAGATGGTTCTTCTGGTCAGAACTTCCTTCTGATGCTTCAGATATTCTACCAGAATATCCTTCAGAGTACAGATCTTCGGTCTGCCGTCTACCAGTGCCAGCATAATCATGGATACGGAATCCTGCAGTTGGGTGTGCTTATATAATCTGTTCAGGATAATATTCGGATTGGCATCCTTCTTCAGTTCGATAACGATTCGGATACCTTCTCTGCGGTTGGATTCATCACGGAGAGCCGTAATACCTTCCACCTTTTTATCTCTTACCAGTTCTGCGATTTTTTCGATCAGTCTGGCCTTGTTTACCTGATAAGGAATTTCCTTTACGACAATCTGCTGCTTGCCGTGGGACAGTTCTTCGATTTCCGTTACGGAACGAACCAGTACTTTACCCTGGCCTGTGCGGTAAGCTTCCTTCATGGAAGTTTTGCCCATGATCATGGCGCCGGTAGGGAAGTCCGGACCCTTGACGTGCTTCATCAGATCGTCTACGGTAGCATCCGGATTATCAATCAGTTCTACGGAAGCATCGATAACTTCTGCCAGATTGTGCGGAGGAATGGAGGTTGCCATACCTACGGCGATACCGTTGGAACCGTTTACCAGCAGGTTCGGGAATCTGGCCGGCAGAACTACCGGTTCCTTTTCTTCCCCGTCAAAGTTTGGTGTGAAGTCGACTGTGTCCTTATCGATGTCACGGAGCATCTGCAGTGCCAGCGGGGACATACGAGCTTCTGTATAACGCATTGCCGCAGCACCGTCGCCGTCCACGGAACCGAAGTTACCGTGACCGTCCACCAGAGTGTAACGGATATTGAACGGCTGAGCCATTCTTACCATGGCATCGTAAATGGAGGAGTCACCATGAGGGTGATATTTACCCATTACTTCACCGACGATACGGGCAGATTTCTTATGTGGTTTGTCCGGTGTTACACCCAGACCATCCATACCATAGAGGATACGTCTGTGTACCGGTTTGAGACCGTCTCTTACATCGGGCAGGGCACGGCCTACGATTACACTCATGGCGTAGTCGATGTAAGAGTCTTTCATCTCTTTATTAATTTCATGCTGGATCAGTTTCTGATCCTCTAAAAATGTTGCCATACGCTTTCCCCTTTACTAAATATCCAGTGTCGCATACTGTGCGTGGTCTTCGATAAATTTCTTTCTCGGAGGTACCTTGTCTCCCATCAGAGTAGAGAAGATGTGGTCTGCTTCCGCGCTGTCTTCGATGGTAATCTGGATCAGAGTTCTGTGATTGAAGTCCATGGTGGTTTCCCACAGCTGTTCTGTGTCCATTTCACCCAGACCTTTGTAACGCTGGATGTCTGCCTTACCAGGCTTGTCTGCCAGGGAAGCCATCAGTTTTTCCTGTTCAGGTTCACTGTAAGTATAATAAATATCCTTGCCCTTCTTTACCTGATACAGAGGTGGCTGAGCAGCATAAACATGACCTTCTTCAATGAGCGGTTTCATGAAACGGTAGAAGAAAGTAAGAAGCAGTGTTCTGATATGTGCACCGTCCACGTCCGCATCGGTCATGATGATAATCTTGTCATATCTTAATTTATCGATATTAAAATCTTCGCCGATACCGCATCCGAATGCAGTAATCATGTTCTTGATTTCGTCAGAACTCAGGATTCTGTCCAGTCTTGCTTTTTCAACGTTCAGAATCTTACCTCTCAGAGGCAGGATTGCCTGACGCTTTCTGTCACGGCCTTCCTTGGCAGAACCGCCCGCGGAGTCCCCTTCGACCAGGAAGATTTCGCAGTTCTTCGGATCTTTATCAGAACAGTCAGCCAGCTTGCCCGGCATGGAGAAGCTTTCCAGTGCACCCTTTCTTCTGGTCAAATCACGTGCCTTACGTGCAGCTTCTCTTGCTCTTGCTGCCTTTACGCACTTTTCGATGATAGCCTTGGCAGGAGCAGGATTTTCTTCCAGGAATGCCATCAGGTTTTCACTGGTGGATGTTTCCACAAAACCTCTGATTTCACTGTTACCCAGCTTCGCCTTGGTCTGTCCTTCAAACTGCGGTTCAGACAGTTTTACGGAAATAATTGCGGTCAGACCTTCTCTTACGTCATCACCGGAAAGAGCTTCTTCGTTTTCCTTCAGCAGCTTCGCCTTGCGGCCGTAGTCATTGATAACACGGGTCAGCGCACTCTTGAAGCCGACGATGTGTGTACCGCCGTCTGTAGTGTGAATGTTGTTTGCATAACCCATGATGTTTTCGCTGTAGCTGTCGGTATACTGCATTGCAATTTCCACTTCGCAGTTATCCTTGATTACTTCATAATAGATAACATCCTTATGGAGCGCTTCCTTACTGCTGTTATGGTATTCCACGAATTCGCGGATACCGCCTTCATAATGGAAAGTATCGCTTCGCTTCTGTCCGGCACGTTCGTCCTTGAAGATAATCTTGATACCCTTGTTCAGGAATGCCATTTCTCTCAGACGGCGTTCCAGAACATCATATTCAAATACAGTGGTTTCGAAAATTTCAGGATCCGGCCAGAAAGTAGTCTTGGAACCGGTCTTCTTGGAAGTACCGATGATTTCCAGTGGAGCTACAGTTTTGCCTCTTTCATATTCCTGCTTGTAAATATTTCCGTTACGCTTGATTTCTACTTCCATGTGGGTGGAGAGGGCATTTACTACAGATGCACCTACACCATGCAGACCGCCGGACACCTTGTATCCTCCTCCGCCGAACTTACCGCCGGCATGGAGCACGGTATGAATAACTTCAACGGCAGGAATACCCATCTTAGGATGGATATCAACCGGCATGCCTCGTCCATCGTCCTCAACCATGATGGAATTATCCTTCTGGATGGTGATATGGATATTCTTACAATAGCCAGCTAATGCTTCGTCAATACTGTTGTCTACGATTTCGTAAACCAGGTGGTGCAGACCTCTGGGACCGGTGGAACCGATATACATACCGGGTCTCTTACGAACCGCTTCCAGGCCTTCCAGTACCTGTATCTGCGCCGCATCATACTGGCCGTTCATTTTTTCTTCTAAACTCATATAATCACCTTTCTCAAAACATTCAAGAAAAACTTTTTTAACGTATTTTTACTTATTTTCGCCGATAGGGGTAGAGAACCCCATAATCCTTAAAAGTATATCACTTTTCCATACAAAAAGCAAGTTTTGGAACTTTAAATCAAAATAATTAAAAAAACCGCCCAGAGAGGCGGTTTTTAAGCAATTTTCACTATAAAACATATACAGGTTATATCCACGATGTATTAAAAATAATTTTCGACAAATTCATTCACTCTGAAAAAAATTTTTCCTACAGCACGCGGGTAAATTTCTTTACAGTTTCTGCTACCAGCAGACGGAACTTCGGACCTGCAATATTAGCAGCTTCCTGCACTTCTTCATGAGTCAGCGGGGTAGGGCTGATACCTGCCGCCAGGTTGCTTACGAAGGAGATACCGCAGATTTTCATACCCATGTGGTTCGCAGCAATTGCTTCCACTACAGTGGACATACCTGCTACATCCACACCCATGGTATGGAGCATCTTAATTTCAGCAGGAGATTCGAAGGATGGACCGGTCAGCTGTGCATAAACACCTTTCTGCAGCTTGATGTTATTTTCAGCTGCTGCTTCTTTAATCAGTACGCGCAGATCCTTGTCATATACTTCACTCATATCAGGGAAGCGGGTACCCAGTTCTTCAATATTTGCTCCGATCAGAGGATTTGGTGCAAACAGAGAAACGTGATCAGTAATCATCATGAAGTCACATGCTTCGAAGGTAGGATTGATACCTCCGCATGCATTGGTCAGGAAGAGAATCTTCGCACCCATCATCTTCATGAGACGAACCGGCAGAACCACATCGGTAATATCATAACCTTCGTAATAATGAACACGGCCCTTCATGCAGACAACTTTTACATCACCTACATAACCGAAAATGAATTTTCCGGCATGGCCAGGTACAGTGGAAACAGGAAAGCCATCGATATCACCATAGCTCACTTCACCTACGATATCAATATCCTGCGCGAATTCACCAAGACCGGAACCCAGAACAATGGCCACATCAGGACGGAATTTATCGAAGTCGAATTTCTGCTGTACGCAATCATAGCACTTTAATAATTTTTCATATACAGGATTCATAATCATACCCCTTTTCTTTTATTCTTCTTCCACACTTCCGGCGTTCACATAGAATGTCTTTCCGTCGGGCAGCGTTTCTTTCAGTTTTTCGGGAATTTCTGTGGTTGTAATGAACATCTGTATTTCAGCCAGGGATTTCACCAGGAATTCCTGACGCTGCAGATCCAGTTCACTCATCACATCGTCTAAAAGCAATATAGCTTCTTCACCGGTTTCTTCTTTTATCAGAGACAGTTCTGCCAGCTTGATGGAAAGGGCAGAGGTTCTCTGCTGTCCCTGAGACCCAAAGTTTCTCACACTGATACCGTCAATAAAAAATTCCAGATCATCCTTATGAGGTCCTTTGGTGGTAGTCCGCTGACGCAGATCATTCTCATAAGAACTTCTCAAAATCTGATAATACCTTTCTTCCAGTTCGGAAAGGGAAGCTGCCGGTTCCACATTGGGCACATACTTCAGCTGGAGATTTTCACCGCCGTTTGTAATGGCACCGTGTATGCCGCGGCTGATTTTATCCAGCTTCCTGATGAAATCAGCACGCATCATCATAATCGATGCACCGTATCTGGCAAGCTGCATATCCCATAAATCCATAACAGACGGATCTATATCAAATTCTTTCAGATAGGCATTTCTCTGCAGGAGAACTTTTTTATAGCTGCTCAGGTCTTCGTAATATTTCGGACGAAGCTGACAAAGCTCCCGGTCTATGAATTTACGGCGCTTTTCCGGCTCATCTTTTACAATACGCAGATCTTCCGGTGAGAAAATAACCATATAGAGATTTTCCAGCAGCTGAGAAGATTTCTTAATCTTCACGCCATCCACCTTGGCAGACTTCTTGGAATCTCTGGTAAAAATCAGTTCCACAGAAGTATCATAGTAATCCCTCTGTGCCTCGACTCTCACCCGGCCGAAGTCCTCACCAAAGAGAATCATTTCACTGTCCCTGGATGTGCGGAAAGATTTTCCCATGGAACATACATAAATGGATTCCAGCAGGTTTGTCTTTCCCTGAGCATTGTTTCCCAGAATCAGATTCACATTTGGGTGAAACTCCAGCTCGAGGTCACCGTAATTTCTGAAGTTGTGCAGTTCAATATTTTTTATATACATGTTTTTAATTATTGGTAATACGAACAGGCAGAATCAGATATTCAAAACCATCGCCGGTCAGAGGCTGTACCAGGCAAGGACTGATGCTGGTATTAAAGAGCATTACAATCTGATCATCCTCGATAACCTTCAGCACATCCATCAGATACTTGGAGTTGAAACCGATGGTCAGGTCATTGCCTTCCTTGGAAATCATCACATCTTCCTTAACATTACCTTCTTCGGACTTGGAGGTAATTTCCAGGTTGCTGCCTTTCATATCCAGCTTAATCAGATTATTCTTACCAACCTTGGCCAGCAGGGAAGCTCTTTCGATGGAGTTCAGCAGGTCTCCTCTGTTTACCACAACTCTGGTCTTGTTTTCCTTCGGCAGAATATCACGGTACTTGATGAATTCACCATCCAGCAGACGCAGAACCACCTTGATATCTTCAATCAGGAAGATGGCTCTCTTTTCGTTTATGTACAGGCGAACCTGGTCATGCTCTTCTGTTTCTGCTTCACTGATAATCTTGCTGATTTCCTGCAGAATCTTAGCCGGAATTACGATATTTTCTCTTTCGCGGTTAATCATTGCTTCTCTGGCGATGGCCATACGGAAACCGTCCAGTGCAACCATGTTCAGGCTCTTTTCCTGCATTTCGATCAGTACGCCTGTAATCACACCTCTGGATTCATCGATGCTGGCAGCAAAGGAAGTTTTGCGGATCATTTCCTTCAAAACATCCTTATCGAAGAGAATCAGGTCGCTGGTGTCAGCCGGCATATTGATGTTTGGGAATTCATCAGCCGGAAGACCGATAATATTGAATTCGGAGCTTGCGCAGCGAATCATAACCTTACCGTCATCAAATTCTACGGTAATCATATCATTTGGCAGCTTACGGATGATATCACCAAAGAGCTTGGCATATACAACCACTTCACCGGCACGTGGATTTTCTACTTCCAGTGTTTTTTCTATGCTTAAGTCCAGGTCAGATGCTGACATGGTCAGTCTGCCTTCCTTATCTACTTTTAAGAGGATCCCTTTCAGAATAGGAATGGTAGTACGGGATGTAACAGCTTTCTGTACGATATTGAGAGCTTTGGAGAGACTCTGCTGGTTACATGAAAATTTCATTTTAAACCTCCGTGCATTTATTATTATTTATATTTTTTGTAGTAGTTATAGTAGTAGGGGCTGTGAGTTCTGTGGATAACTCATGCAGGCCTTGCAAACACTTGTTTTTTTGTTGTTTCTGATCTGAGGAGAAGGCTGTGAGCAAAAATATTTTAATCCTTAATGGTCTCTTTCAGTCCTTCAATCACACTTGCGAAAGCCTTGTCGCTGTGGAACTGTTCTTCTATTTTATCGCAGGCATACATGACAGTTGTGTAATGTTTGCCTCCGAACATCTGTCCAATCTTCGGCAGGGAATAATCGGTCATTTCTCGGATCAGATACATGGCTACCTGACGTGGGTGTGCGATACTGTTCTGCTTTTTGGAGGATTCCAGATCCGCCATTTTTACATTATAGTGTTTGCAGACAACTTTCTTGATTTTTTCAGGTGTTACCTTGATATCGCCGTCGGTAAGAATGTCATTCAGAGTTCTTCTGGCAAAATTCTTGTCCGCCTTTTCACCAAGCAGCTGGGAGAAGGTAACGATTCTGGTAAATGCACCTTCCAGTTCACGGATGTTGTCCTTGATTTTTTCAGCAATCATACAGATTACATCATACAAATCGTCGTCCACTTCGATATTCATATTTTCCGCCTTCTTGGTTAAAATTGCAACCCTTGTTTCATAGTCAGGCGGATTGATATCTGCAATCAGGTTCCACTGGAAACGGGAACGGAGACGGTCTTCCAGGTTTACCAGCTTATTCGGAGCACGGTCGCTGGAAATAATAATCTGCTTGTTGGAATCATATAAAGCATTAAATGTATGGAAGAACTCTTCCTGTGTATTATCCTTTCCTTCCAGGAACTGAATATCGTCGATGAGTAGAACGTCAACCTTACGGTACTTATTCTTGAATTCATTGATTTTATTTTCTCTCAGTGCCCGGATCAGTTCATTGGTGAACATTTCGGAAGATACATAAAGTACATTTATATTTGGATTGTTTTCCAGCAGATAAATTCCGATCGCATGCATCAGATGGGTTTTACCAAGACCGGAGCCTCCGTAAACAAACAGAGGGTTATATGCTTCGGAAGGAGATTCCGCTACAGCCAGTGCTGCTGCATGAGCATATTTATTGCTGTTTCCGACTACGAAATTATCGAAATTGTATCTTGGATTGAAGATTTTCTGATTATCCAGATATTTTTCTTTCACATGGATAACTGTTTCTTCCGGCTCTTCCTGTACAGCAGGGGCTGCTGCCGGTTCTTCATCCTTATATTCGTCCATGTCTTTGGCAATCACACGGTATTTTTCGCCCATGAAAGATTCCAGACATTCTTCTATAATGGTAATGTAGCGGTTTCTTACTATATTTAATATGAAGTTGATTTCGATACCCTTTGTTTTCTTTATGCCAAAATAGGCGATTTTCAGTTCTTCGTCCATATGGTGTATTTCCAATGGCTTCAGCCAGGTATCAAAGCTGACAGGGGTGGTGAGTTTTTTCAGTTCTTCCTGTAACTCCAGAGTAAGTGCAGCATATTTGTTCATTTTATATAACCTTCATTTCCATTTTATTCACAGTAATGGTTTATATGTGGTAATCTCTATTTTATATAAAAAGTTATCCACATGCAAGTGTGAATTATGTGGATAATGAAAATATATTTTTAAAGAAGATCTGTGTAAGTTATCCACATACTGAGGATAAAAATGTGAATAAAATCCACATGCCTTCTCAAATACCTGTTTTTGTTGAAATGACTGTGATTTCTGATATTTTTGAGAAATAATAAATTCATATCATTTCACAGTTAAGGTATTTATAGATAGGATAAAATCACATTTATATCCTTGTTCTGTGGATAAGTAGGTTATGAATTGCTGTGGAACACAAAAATATTGAATTTTCAGTCTTTGGAGAATATTTTTGTTGACAATAAAATACTTTTTGAGTATACTATTCTGGTATCTGTGTGCCATTGGAATTTAGATGCACACGAAGTTTTAAATTTACGAAGGGAGAAAACGAATTATGAAGATGACTTTACAGCCTAAGAAGCGTCAGAGAATGAAGGAACACGGTTTCAGAAAGAGAATGGCAACTAAGAACGGCAGAAACGTTCTGAAGAGAAGAAGAGCTAGAGGCAGAAAGAAGTTAACTGCTTAATCTGCAGTGCTTAAAGCTGAAAAAGCTTGAAAAGAGGAAACATGCTGAAAAGAAATGTTTTGAGAAAGAAAACAGATTTTGATTCGATTTATAATCGGGGAAAGTCTGTGGGAGACAGGTACGTGGTGCTTTTCTATAAGCCAAACGGACTTGCTTACAATAGAACAGGTTTTTTGGCAAGTAAAAAAGTCGGAAACAGCGTGAAGCGAAACAGGGCCCGCCGTCTGATGAAGGAAAGCTACCGTCATCTGCTGGCAGAAGGGTTCATCCCTGATGGTCCGCAGCATTATGACTTTATAATGATCGCACGCAACACCATTTCCGGAAGAAAATGTGCAGAAGTGGAGAAATCCCTCCGGTCTGCATTCAGAAGAACTGGTATAAAGAAGAAATAATATGAGATATATAAGTCTTTTATTAAAAAAGATACTGTTATTGCTTGTAAAGTTTTATCAGTTTTATATTTCACCTTTATTTCCGCCTACCTGCCGGTTTACGCCCACATGTTCTGCTTATTTCATACAAGCTGTGGAAAAGTACGGACCGTTTAAGGGCACTTATTTAGGGATTAAAAGGATTCTGAGGTGTCACCCCTGGAGTAAGGGCGGTTATGACCCCTTGGAATAATGGAGGAAATGAATGAGACTTTTAGCGAAACCTATGGGTTATCTGCTGATGTGGCTCTATCAGTTTATCGGTGATTACGGTATCTGTTTAGTTATTTTTACCGTTGCTGTTAAGCTGGCTACATATCCGCTTTATGCGAAGCAGATTATTTCTACAGTAAAAATGTCCAAGGTTCAGCCGAAGATCAAGGAAATCCAGCAGAAGTATGCGAAGGACCAGCAGACTCAGAACGAAAAGATTCAGGAACTCTATCAGAAAGAGGGCGTGAGCATGACCAGCGGCTGTATGCCTATGGTAGTTCAGATGTTTGTTATCATGGCATTGTTCGCGCTGCTGAGAAATCCAATGTTATACTTCGGATCTATGGAAGCTGCATCCGCAGACATGATGCTGTTCGCAATTCATGAACCTTTCCTTTGGATTAAAGACCTGGCACAGCCTGACAAGTGGATTCTGCCAATTGCATCCTGTGTTGCAACCTTTATTTCTTTCACCATGAACCAGTCCAATACTGCGGCAGCTGGTAATCAGGCACAGACTAATTTCATGAATACAATGATGAAATATATCTTCCCTGTTACAATTCTGCTTCTGGCAAGAAGCTATCCTGCAGGTCTGGCTATCTACTGGTTCGTTGGTCAGATTGTTCAGATTTTCTTTAATATCAGATTTAAGTCTCTGAGAAAGAAACTGATGGAAGAAGATGCTCCAAAGGGTAAGAAAAAAAGTAAAGCAAGAGCATAAGTTCATCGGAGGAACAAATTAAATATGGATTTTTCTGAAAAATGGGGTACAGACGTTGAGACAGCGGTTAAGCTGGCTCTCGATGATCTGAAACTTACAAGAGATGAAGTTGATGTGACTGTTTTAGAAGAACCTTCCAGAGGTTTCTTCGGAATTGGTTCCAAGCTTGCTTTAGTTAGAGTAGAAAAGAAGAAAGCTGCACCTGCTCCAGCTCCGGTTGTTGAAGAAAAGAAGGAAGAAATTCCTGCAGTGAAAACTGTGACTGAAGAGCCGAAGACTGAAAAAGTGCAGAACAACAGAGAACATAAGGAACACCGAGAAAAAACAGGTTCACAGAAACATAATAATAAGAGAGACAGAAATAATAACCGTTCCAAGAAAGAACATAAGAACCGTGAAAAGTTTGAAATGGTTGAAACTTTAGAACCGGTTATTGAAAGAGTACCTGAAGAAGACCTGAGCGTTTGTGAAAACCACATCGCTCTGGAATTCCTGGCTGAAGTAACAGAACAGATGGGTCTGTCTCTGGACATCACCGCTAAGGAAGGCGGCGAATCCCTGTATATTGATATTCAGGGTAAAGACTCCGGTACGATTATCGGTAAGAGAGGCCAGACTCTGGATGCAATCCAGTATCTGACCAGCCTGGTTGTTAATAAGGATCAGGAAAACTACACCAGAGTCGTTGTCGATGCGGAAAACTACCGCGCTAAGAGAGAAAAGACTCTGGAAATGCTGGCAATCCGCCTGGCTAACAAGGTTGCCAAGAGCAAGAAGAGTGTTAAGCTGGAACCAATGAATCCTTACGAACGTAAGGTAATCCACGCAACTCTTCAGAACCACCCACACGTAACTACAAAGAGTGAGGGTCAGGACCCATATAGAAGGGTTATCATCGAATTAAAATAATTGGAATAATAGCCCGCGCTTATTTTAAGGCGGGCTGTTTTATTTACTTACAGGAGAAAATTATGGAAGCAACCATTGCTGCAATTGCCACAGCCCTTGGAGAGGGCGGTATCGGCATCGTCAGAATCAGCGGAGAAGAATCTCTGCCCATTGCCAATAAAATATTCCGCGGCTCTGCACTGAAAGAGCGCATGCTGACCTATGGACATGTTTATGACAATTTCACAGGGGAAACCATCGACGAAGTTATGGCAGTTTACATGAAGGGCCCGCGTTCCTACACAGCTGAGGATGTGGTGGAAATTCAGTGTCACGGCAGCGTGGTTTCACTCCGCAAAATATTAGCTCTTGTCTTAAAGAACGGCGCACGTCTGGCTGAGCCCGGCGAATTCACCAAGCGCGCATTCCTGAACGGACGTATGGACCTGACCCAGGCAGAAGCGGTCATCGACCTGATCCGTGCCAAGTCTGACAAAACCTTCGATGTGGCACTGTCCCAGCTGGAAGGCAAGTTCTCTCAGACCGTAAAGGATATTCGTGCAGATTTTGTGGATCTGCTGGTACAGATTACGGTAAACATCGATTATCCGGATGAAGACATTGAAGAAATGACTTACGATAAGTTATTCGAGGGTCTGGGTGCAGTCCGTGAAAAACTGCAGGCACTGCTGGCAACTTCCGATACCGGCCGCATTATAAAGGAAGGCTTAAACGTGGCTATCATCGGAAAGCCAAATGTGGGCAAGAGTTCGCTGATGAATGCTTTGCTGAGAGAGACAAGAGCCATCGTTACGGAAATCGCAGGTACTACCCGCGACACCATCGAGGAAGTTATCTCTATCCGAAACATTCCGGTAAGACTGACCGATACTGCCGGTATCCGTCAGACAGACGATATCATCGAAAAGATTGGTATCGAAAAGAGTAAGGAGTCCTTCAATAAGGCAGACCTGGTTATCTTCATGGTGGACGGAAGCCGCAGCCTGGATGAAGAAGATGAAGAAATTCTTCAGTATATGGACGGCCGTCAGGCTATCGTGGTTCTGAACAAGCAGGACCTTACTCAGGTGGTAAGCCGTGAGGAAATTGCTGCAAGAGTACCGCAGGCTGTGATTATCGATGCCTCCATGAAGGAAGGTATGGGTATTGAAACCATTGAAGATAAGATTGAAGAACTTGTTTACGGAGGTCAGGTGAAGCAGAATGACAGCATTATGGTTACCAACGTGCGTCATAAGAATCTGCTGGAACTGGCACTGCAGTCTGTAGAGGATGCAAGTGCCATGACGGAAATGCGCCAGCCTCTGGAATTTATTGAAATCGACGTAAACCGCTCGTACGAACTGCTGGGAGAAATCATCGGCGAAACCGCATCGGGCGAAATTATAAATGAAGTTTTTGCAAGATTCTGTTTAGGAAAGTAAGGAGCAAAAATTATGGAACATATTTTAATGGGTGAATACGATGTTATCGTTGTCGGTGCAGGACATGCCGGCTGTGAAGCGGCTCTGGCTTCTGCCCGTATGGGTAAGAAGACCCTGCTGTGCACCATGAACCTGGAATCTGTGGCTATGATGCCGTGCAATCCGTCCATCGGCGGTACCGGTAAGGGTCATCTGGTTCGTGAAATTGACGCACTGGGCGGCGAAATGGGTAAGAACATCGATAAGACCTTTATTCAGAGTAAGATGCTGAATACAGCCAAGGGTCCGGCAGTACATTCTCTCCGTGCTCAGGCTGACAAACATAAATATCATGTAGAGATGAAGAAGACCATCGAGCATACGGAAAACCTGGATTTAAGACAGGTTGAAGTTACCGATTTAATCGTGGAAGACGGTAAGGTCTGTGGTGTAGAAACGGTAACTCACACCTGGTTTAAGGCGGATGCAGTGATTCTGGCCACCGGTACTTTCCTCCGCGGCAAAATCTTCATCGGCGACAGTGCGTTCGAAAGCGGACCGAACGGTCTGGCTCCATCCAACCTGCTGGCAGAAAATCTGCGTAAGCATGGCATGAAGCTGCGCCGTTTTAAGACCGGCACTCCTGCCCGCTGCCTGGCACAGAGCCTGGACTACAGCAAGATGCAGGAACAGAAGGGCGACGATGTGGTTGTGCCTTTCTCCTTCATGAATGATAAACTGGGCGAAAATCAGGTGAGCTGCTGGCTGACCTATACCAATGCGGAAACTCACAGAGTCATCCGTGAAAACTTCCACCGTTCTGCACTCTTTGGCGGACAGATCGAGGGGATCGGTCCTCGTTACTGCCCGTCCATCGAAGATAAGGTAAACCGTTTTGCAGATAAGGAACGTCACCAGACCTTCATTGAACCGGAAGGACTGGATACTGACGAAATGTACATTCAGGGTATGAGCTCCAGCCTGCCGGAAGACGTGCAGCTGGCATTTTATAAGACTATCCCCGGTCTGGAAAATCTGCGCATTACCCGTCCGGCATATGCTATCGAATATGACTGCATTGACCCGCAGGATCTGCAGCTGAATCTGGAATACAGAACCATTGAAAATCTGTTCTGCGCAGGTCAGTTTAACGGTTCTTCCGGTTACGAAGAAGCGGCAGCGCAGGGTCTGATGGCTGGTATTAATGCAGTTCTTAAGATTACCGGCCGCGAGCCGCTGGTTCTGGGAAGAGACGAGGCTTATATCGGCGTTCTCATCGACGATTTAGTGACCAAAGGTACCAACGAGCCTTACAGAATCATGACTTCCCGTGCCGAATACCGCCTGGTGCTCCGTCAGGATAACGCTGACCAGCGTCTGACAGACAAGGGTTACGAAGTGGGACTGGCTACTCAGGAACGTTATGACCGTTATCTGGCTAAAAAGGATGCGGTAGCACGTGAAGTGGAACGTCTGGAAAATAAGTTTGTTGGACCAAAGGAAGCGGATGAATTCCTCATTGCTCACGGCACCACCGGCTTAAACAGCAAGGTAAGTATGGCGGAACTGCTGCGCCGTCCTCAGCTGAACTACACTGATCTGGCTGAAATCGACGATGAAACAAGACCCGAACTTTCCAGCCATGAAATTACCCAGCTGGAAGTGCAGATTAAATACGAAGGTTACATCCAGAAGCAGATGAACCAGATTGAACGATATAAGAAGCTGGAAAACCGCAAGCTGATGCAGGACTTTGACTATAATCAGATCGAAGGTCTGAGACTGGAAGCTGCACAGAAGCTGAACCAGATTCAGCCGGCGTCCGTAGGTCAGGCATCCAGAATCAGCGGTGTATCTCCTGCGGATATCAATGTACTGTTGGTATATCTGGAAAAGCAGAGAAGAAAGGCAGAGTAGGAGGTTAAGCGTATGAAGAAATTAGCAGAAGCGTTCGACGCGCTGAATATTGCCTATACCGATGAAACCCTGAACCAGTTCAAGTCCTACATGGACGGTGTTATCGAGTGGAATGAGAAGGTGAATCTGACTGCGATTACAGAACACGACGAGTTCATCGTAAAACACTTCATCGACTCTGTACTCTGCGTTGGTTTTGATGAGTACAAGGCGGCAAAGAAGGTTATCGACGTGGGTACCGGTGCCGGTTTCCCGGGTGTGCCTCTGTCCATCGTATCTCCCGATAAGAAGTTTGTCCTCATGGATTCTCTGAACAAGCGTCTGAAGATTATCGATGAGCTGACTGCAGGAATCGGCGTGATGAATGTGGAAACCGTTCATGCCCGTGCAGAAGAACTGGCCCGTAACAAAGCTCACCGTGAGCAGTACGATATCTGCGTATCCCGTGCTGTGGCAAATCTGACGACTCTGTCCGAGTACTGCCTGCCGTTCATCAAAGTTGGCGGTTATCTGCTGGCCTATAAGGGTCCGGATGCAGACGCAGAACTGGCAGATGCAAAGAAGGCCATTTCCATTCTGGGCGGCCATGTGGAAAAGGTGGAAAAAGCACAGCTTGCTGACTTCGGCCTGGACCACAGAATCATCTTCATTAAAAAAGTAAAGAACACTCCTGCCAAGTATCCGCGCAAAGCGGGCACTCCGGCGAAGGAACCATTAAAATAAAAAGACGGCGTGTATGCTTCATTAGTCCTCGGTGCCAAAGCACCTGCGGAAACATTCAGCATACAGCCGTCTTTTTTACTGTGGGGGTATAGTCTGCATACAGCTGGCTTTTTCTATGCAAAGTTATAGCGGTTTAAAGTGCCGTCTTAGCGGTTTTCGGTGTCTACAAATCTTCCGGGAAATGATATTATTTCCCCATAGAGAAGACTCTCGTGTGTGTATTGTATCCTGGTCGTAAAGACAGGTTTCTGGAAGGAGAGATTAATATGTTGGACATGCTTGCTCTGAAAAGTGTTTTTAAAACTGCGGCACCAGCTGAACCGGCTGCTGCACCTGCAGAAGGAGAGGAAAATGAATCGGTTCAGGTAATTCATCTTCCACTGGAAAAAATCATGATTAATCCGGAACAGCCGCGAAAAGTATTTTGCGAAGAAGAACTGGAAGAATTGTCCCGTTCTATACAGGAATATGGAGTGCTGCAGCCCATTCTTGTACGGAAAATGGAAAATGGATTTTACTCCATCATAGCCGGTGAACGCCGTTACCGTGCCAGCCAGCTTGCGGGGAAAATAACGATTCCTGTTATTATCCGCAATCTGGAGGAAGAGGAGGCTGCACTGATTGCTTTGGTGGAAAATGTTCAGAGAGAAAATCTGAATTTTATAGAAGAAGCACGGGCATACAAGAAATTGATGGATGAATTTCATCTTACGCAGAATGAAATTGCCTTAAAAGTGGGGAAGCAGCAGTCTACCATATCCAATAAAATCCGCATCCTTTCTCTGCCGGAGGATATTCAGGAGGTCTTAACGGTCAACAAACTGACCGAGCGTCATGGACGAGCATTGCTCCGCATTCCTGGTGAATCCGACCGCAAGAAAATAATTAACAGAATTGTAAAAAATAACCTCAATGTTAAACAGTCAGAAAAACTGATCGACGAGTTTCTGACAGGGCTGGAAGAACAGCGCAGAAAGAAAAATAAAATCAACTACATAAGTTATAAAATTTATGTAAACACGATTCGAAAGAGCTTCGCCCAGATTAAAGAAATGGAAGAGGGCGCGGTTTTATCCCAGGAAGATAAAGGGGACTTCCTGGAACTGAAAATAACCATTCCAAAGAGAGACAGATGTTTCACGTGAAACATCTGTCTTTTATTTATGAAAAAGTTGTGAAACATGTAGAAATAATTGCAGAAATATTATATAATAGACTTCGAAGTTTTGTGAATGAGCAAAACGATTTTCAAACAGGAGGGACCAACTTGGGTAAAGCAATCGCAATATTTAATCAGAAAGGCGGCGTAGGAAAGACTACTACAAATATCAACCTGGCAGCCTGCCTCGCAATTAAAGGAAAGAAAGTACTAATTCTGGACATCGACCCACAGGGGAATACCACCAGTGGTATTGGCGTGTCTAAAAAGACTTTAGATAAAACAGTATATAATATTCTGGTAGATCCTGATTTTGATCCAAATGAAGCTATCATTCATACTGAAGTGGAAAATCTGGACCTGATTCCTGCCAGCGTAGATCTGGCCGGTGCAGAAGTGGAACTGGTTTCCATGAAGGGAAGAGAAATCTCTCTGAAAAAAGGGCTGGACAAAATCAGACATAAATACGACTATATCTTTATTGACTGTCCACCTTCACTGGGTCTTCTGACAATTAACTCCCTGACTGCAGTGGACAGCGTTCTGATTCCAATTCAGTGTGAGTTCTATGCGCTGGAAGGGGTGAGCCAGCTGGTGAGCACCATTGAACTGGTAAGAAAGAGTCTGAATCCGAGACTGACTGTACAGGGCGTTATTCTGAGCATGTTTGACGGAAGAACCAATCTCTCTGTTCAGGTCGTACAGGAAGTAAAGAAATATTTTGGCAGCAAGGTATATACTACTGTAATTCCGAGAAATGTAAGACTGGCCGAAGCACCAAGCTACGGCATGCCGATTACAGAATACGATCCTAAATCCAAGGGTGCAGAAGCATATATGGAATTTGCAGAGGAGTTCCTGGAGCTGGAGGAAGAATAGCATGGCAGCAAAACCAAAGAAGGGCGGACTGGGACGCGGACTGGATGCATTATTTGCAGATGTACCGGTAACTGCACCGCAGCCTGAAGAAATAAAAGAAGAAAAAACGTCAAAGCCAGAAAAGGAAGAAGTTGCGGCAGAAGACAGAGTGAACTATATTAATATTCACGAAATCATGCCGAACGTAAATCAGCCAAGAAAGACATTCAATGAAGAAAAAATTGAAGAACTGGCTGCATCTATTACGGAACATGGCATTATTCAGCCAATTGTAGTTCGTAAGAAGAAAAAAGGTTATGAAATCGTAGCTGGTGAAAGAAGATGGCGTGCTGCTATGAAGGCAGGTCTGGCAGAAGTGCCTTGTCTGCTGAAAGAACTGACGGATGAGCAGAACATGCTGATTGCCATCATCGAAAATATGCAGCGTGAGGACCTGAATCCAATTGAAGAAGCTGAGGGACTTCATCAGATGGTGGAAACATTCGGCATGACGCAGGAGCAGGTGTCAAGGAGTGTAGGAAAGAGCCGTCCATATATAACCAACTCTCTGAGACTTCTGAAGCTGCCGGAATATATCCGAAGCAGAATCGCAGAAGGTGTGATTACCGCCGGTCACGGCAGAACTCTGATTACGGTGGAAGATGAAGATCTGAGAAGACAGCTTTTCGATAAGATTATTGCAGAAGGTCTGTCTGTAAGAGAAACAGAAAAACTGGTAGCAGAGTTAAGCAAGCCTGCAAAAAAAAGACCTGCACAGAAGACGAAAAACCCGGACACTGCACACGTAGAGGAAGAACTGAAATCCATTTTGGGAACGAAAGTCAACATCATCGAAAAGGGTAAGAAGGGAAAAATTGAAATCGAATGCTATAGCCGCGATGAACTCAACAGATTGATAGATCTGTTGAAAAGACTGGGTTAGAGAGGTGTGTTTCACATGAAACATCTTCTTATCATATGGGGTCTGTGGAACCTGGCAGTCTTTTTCATGATGGGAATCGACAAGTGGAAGGCAAAGCATGATAGACGAAGAATCAGCGAAAAAACGCTGCTGCTCAGCTGTCTGGCAATGGGTGCAATTGGCGGAGCTACCGGAATGCTGGTTTTCCATCATAAGACAAGAAAACGTAAATTTCAGATTCTGGTACCGATTATGCTGTTCCTGAATGCAGCTGTGGTATTCGGAATGATATATCTGACAGTAAACGGCCTCTGATTACAGAGGCTGTTTTTCATCAGGAGGGAACAGGTGGGGGACAATTTAAAAAGAGCTGAAAAACTGCTGGAAAAGTGCAGATCTATACTGCGGGAAGAAAAGATACCGGCAACGGAATACATCCAGAGACTCACAATAAACGGAAGAGTGAGAAGCCGGTTCGGAAAGTGCACAAAGAAGGGCAGCGGTTATGAAATTGAACTGAGCGGACATCTCATGGAGGCGGATGATACAGCCATCGAAACTGTAATACTTCACGAATTGCTGCATACATGTCCAAGATGTCTGAATCACGGAAAGCTGTGGAAAGCTTACGCAGAAAAACTGAACAGGAAATACGGGTACCGGATTACAGCAACATCATCCTATCATACAATGGGGCTTGAGGATCCGGGAAGCAGGGAAACCGTAAAATACATGATAAAATGCACAAAATGCGGTACCGAATACCCGAGAAAAAGAAAGTGCAGTCTGGTGGAAAATGTTGACAGATACCGCTGCGGAAAATGTGGTGGAAAACTTGAAATTCATTGACTTCTACTACATCTTGTAGATGAAATTTCATGAGAAATGTGGTACAATATAATGAAGTATGGATACCGGGAGGTCAGTATGTCTGATAGAGAACTTGAAAAAAGAATATCTTCCTATATACCGCTGCCGGTGTGTATTATCAACCGGCAGGGTAAGGTTTTGGAAGCCAGCGGAAAAATCGGTGAAGTATTCATCTACGGAGGAATAGAGGACAGCGATATTTTTGCGCTGACAGGAATCAAAACCGCAGAACTTTACGAGGCGGCATCAAAGGGTGATCATCCGCTGATCCGGAGAAATGACCGTATATTCCGGCTGCTCCTTCAGAAGGTGGATCCGGAATCTGAGGAAACCGGACTGGCTATTCTGTTTGATGATGTAACCGGAATGGAAGAACTGAAGGATATGTACCGCAACGAAAAAATGTGTTTCGCCAAGGTACAGGTGGACAATTACGATGAACTGACATCGGGTGCAGGTGCAGAATCCAGACTTACACTGTCCAGTGAAATTGACAAAATCATCCGAAAATGGGGTGCTAAATCCAGCGCTTCCGTAAACCGGATCAGAAATAATGCTTATGTGATATGTTTTGAGCAGCAGCACCTGGACAAACTGGCGGCGGCCAAGTTTGATATCCTGGACGAAATCCGTGGACTGGAAACAGGAACGGACTTCCCTGCCAGTCTGAGTATTGGTGTGGGTGCAGGCGGTAAAACTCCTGCCCAGACTGAAGAGTACGCAGATGCTGCGCTGGATCTGGCAATGGGACGCGGCGGCGACCAGGCTGTAATAAAAAGAAACCTGAAGATTGAATATTTTGGAGGGAAGCTGGCGGCTGTTGAGAAGAGCAACAAGGGAAAATCCCGAATTGTCGGACATGGTCTGAAGCAGCTGATTAAGCAGTCCAGAAATATATTCATCATGGGACACAGAAATCCGGACATGGACAGCTTCGGTGCGGCACTGGGGATTTTCCGCCTCTGTGAGCTTTTTGAGAAGAAAGCATATATTGTACTGGAAGAACATAATGAGGCACTGCAGATCATTTATACGCAGGCCAGAAAGAGTGAGAATTATCAAATTATCGGGCGGGAAAAGGCCATCAGTCTGGCAGATTCCGAAAGCCTGGTTATCGTGGTGGACACCCACAGACCAAGCCTGACAGAGTGTCCGCAGCTTCTGACCATGACGGAAAAGGTGGCAGTCATCGACCATCACCGTAAGATGGAAGAGTTTATAGAAAACCCAACCCTTGCATACATGGAAAGCTATGCGTCATCTACCTGTGAACTGGTGACAGAGATTCTGCTGTATATGGGCGGGAAAAAAAGTCTGGTAAAGCTGGAAGCAGAAGCACTGCTGGCCGGCATGACCATAGATACAAACGGGTTCGCAGTGCGGACCGGGGTGCGTACTTACGAAGCGGCAGCATGGCTGCGGCGTCAGGGGGCGGACCCGACGGAAGTGAAGCGGTTCTTCCAGAAAGACCCGCTGACATTCCAGATACATGCTCAGGGACTGGCTTCTGCCCGGTTCTTTGAAAATGGTATGGCGCTTTCTGTGTGTGAAGTGCCTCATTCCGATGAGCAGGTAATCTGTGCACAGGTTGCAGACCAGCTTCTGACCGTGAAGGGGGTACAGGTTTCCTTCGTACTGGGAACCGATGCTTCCGGTAAGACTGTGGTGAGCGCACGTTCCCTGGGAAGCATAAATGTGCAGGTTATCATGGAAAAATTCGGCGGCGGTGGCCATCTGACCATGGCCGCTGCTCAGCTCGATGAGCCGAAGGAAGATGTAGCAGAAAAAATAATTGAAGTAATGGAGGAATATTTAAATGATAGTAATTCTTAACAAAGATATTAAGGGTACCGGCAAGGCTGGTGAGGTAGTAAAGGTAAGCGATGGTTACGCAAGAAATATGCTGATTCCAAAGGGATGGGCAACGGAAGCGACCGAAGGCAACGTAAGAAGCCTGGAAAAGCAGAAGGCTGTGGCGGCTGAAAAGAAGGCACAGGAAAAGGCTGCGGCTCAGGCACATGCAGAAAAGATTAAGACTCTGTCTGTAACAATTAAGACTAAGGCTGGTGACGGCGGCAAGATTTTTGGTTCCATCACTTCCAAGGATATTGCAGAAGCTCTGCAGCAGCAGCACAAGATTACCGTGGATAAGAAGAAGATTCAGCTGGCAAATCCTGTAAAAATGACTGGTGAAATGGATGTTGCAATCAAGCTGTATCCTGAAGTATCCACCACTCTGAAGGTAATTATCGTAGCAATTTAAGGAGTTATTTATGAAGGAACGGATTCCTCCGCATAACGAGGAGGCGGAACGCTGTGTCCTTGGGGCAGCCATGCTCAGCAAGGATGCCATGTTTGATGTCATTGAAGAAGTAAAGGCCGATGATTTTTATAACGAAAATCATAAGGAAATTTTCAATGCCATCATGGATTTATACAGAGATAATAAACCGGTGGATATGCTGACCGTCTGCGAAGAACTGAAGACGAAGAAGGCGCTGGAAATGGTAGGAGGACGTGCATATATTGCAGCCCTGACTACAGAAGTTCCTTCCACCACCAATGCGGGAGAATACGCGAAAATCGTATCCGAAAAAGCATCTCTGCGTGCACTGATTGCCACTGCAGAGGATATTATGAATAAAGGCTATGAAGGAAAGGATGATACCCAGGATATTCTCAATTTTGCAGAGTCCGGAATTTTCCAGATTGGCCAGAAGCGTCAGAAGAGCGATTACACACCAATCCAGGATGTTCTCCTGAGAAACGTGGAAATCATTGACGCAAACTCCAGAAATCAGGGTAAAGTTGTCGGAATTCCGACCGGCTTTAAGGATCTGGATAATCTTACCAGCGGTCTGCACCGTTCTGACCTTATCATTCTGGCTGCAAGACCAGCCATGGGTAAGACTGCTTTTGCACTGAATATTGCACAGCAGACCGCAACCAAAGCGGGTGCAAGCGTGCTGATCTTTTCCCTGGAAATGTCCAAGGAACAGCTGGGGCAGAGACTGCTGGCCATTCAGGCCCGCGTGGAAATGCAGAAGCTGAAGACAGGCAGCCTGGAACGAAAGGACTGGGACCGTCTGAATATGGCTCTGGATGAGCTCCACAGTTCCAAGATTTTTATCGACGATACACCTGGCGTTTCCATCATGGAAATGCGTAATAAATGCAGAAGACTGAAGGCGGAACATGGTCTGGATCTGGTTGTCATCGACTACCTGCAGCTGATGCAGGGGGATGGCCGCTCCGACAACAGACAGCAGGAAATTTCTGCAATTTCCAGAAACCTGAAACTGCTGGCAAGAGAAATGGACTGTCCGGTTATCGTACTGTCCCAGCTTTCCCGTGCGGTTGAGCAGCGTACGGACCACCGTCCGATTCTGTCCGACCTGCGTGAATCCGGTTCCATCGAACAGGATGCTGATATCGTAATCTTCCTGTACAGAGACGATTACTATAATCCGGACAACAGTGAAAAGCACGGTATCTGTGAAGTTAACCTGGCAAAACACCGAAGCGGTCCGACTGACAAGGTGGAACTGACCTGGGTTGAACGTTATACCAAGTTCAGCGACAAGGCATTATAAGGAGGTCCTCATGATTACGAGAGACATGGCCGTAATAGATATATTGAATATGGGAGAACAGTACGGAAAAGTTTTCGAAAAGTATCTCCTGACCTGCGCCGGCTGTCCGGGAGCTACCATGGAAACTCTGGAGCAGGCCGCCGAGGGACACGGTATTGATATCGAAAAACTGCTGGCAGATCTGAACCAGGCATAGAAAAAGCACCGGAGAAGGGCGAAACTACATGAATTATATAAAGGGAAAGATAAAGGAATTTTATCTTCTGGCAAGTGAAATTGAAAATATTTTTCTGAACGAATACATGCCGGCTGCGCCGGGGGATTATGTGAAGGTTTATCTTTTTGGACTGATGTATGCGCAGCAGTCTGAAGAAATGACCCATCAGGCTCTGGCACGCCAGCTTCGCCTGTCCGCAGAAGACGTGGACAAGGCATGGACATACTGGGCAGAAATGGGCGTGGTGAAAAAACACAGCCACGGAAATCCGGGGATTCTCAATTACGACATTGAATTCCTCAGCCTGCGGGATCAGATGTACGGCCGCAGCATGGATTTTGAAGAACCAGAAGAGCAGCTGCAGGAAGTACCGCAGATGACCGCAAGCCAGGATCTGAAAATGATGCTGGGGGATATCGAGCGCCTGTCCGGCAAAATCTTATCTGCCAAGGAAGCCCAGGAAGTATACTCCTGGATCCAGGACTTCGGTGCAGCACCGGAGGTTATTACATATGCCTTTGAATACTGCGTCAGCCGCGGTAAGAGCAATGTAAATTATATCGCGAAGGTTGTAGCAGACTGGAGCGAAAAGGGATACCGGACCACAGAGGATGTAAAGCAGCATCTGGAAGGACTGGATCAGCGTTATGCAGAGCATAAGCGTGTGCTGCAGGCGCTGGGTATGAACCGGGGAGCAACAGAAGCAGAAAGACAGCTGATTGACACCTGGATTGATGATATGCATTTCAATATGGAACGGATTCTGGAGGCATGCGGAAAAACTGTATCCATATCCAATCCAAACCTGCGCTATGTGAACAAGATTCTGGAAAACTGGCAGCAGGAAGCAGGACGTGAGGGCCGCGATGTAAATAAGAAAGTAACAGTTACACAGACTGTTCTTAATAAATATTATGAATTCCTGAGAAGGAAGGCAGAAGAAGAAGCGCAAGAAAGAAAAGAACAGATTTACACCATGATTCCGCAGATTGCGGAAATCGACCGGAAACTTAACGATCTGGGAAGCAGTGTGTCCAGAAGTCTCCTGTCCGGTGACCGGAGCGGTGTGGAACGCATCCGCCGGCAGATGGACGAGCTGGAAGGTGAAAGAGCTGTTCTGCTTACAGAAAACAACTTTATGATTGACTATACTGATGTGAAATATTCTTGCGAATTTTGCAGAGATACCGGTGTGACCGAAGAAGGCACACGGTGTGAATGCACAAAGAAGAGAATAGAAGAGGCAGAAATATGGCAAAATTCAATTTAGAAAAAATCCGTGAAAAGGTTTCTCAAAAGAGAAACCGAAGGCCGGATGAACAGAAAAAGCCCGGACTCATCAGTCAGATGAAACAGCTTGCCAGCGATAAAAAAGGTGCGCAGGAGTACATTTTCCTTTTAGCGGCTGCTGTCATCGACGCCGGGGATGAAATCCTGGATGAAATGGGTGAAATGGGGGAAGACGGAAGCAAGTTCATTTTTGAAGTCTGCGCGGATCTGGTTATTGCGGCAGATAAAATTCTGGACATTGTGGACTGGATTCTCATGAAGACAGTCGTTTTGGTGTTCCGTCAGATTCATGATGTCAGAATGAAGCTGCAGGAGAACCGCCGCGAGCTGACGCAGCTGGGGCTCATAGGCCTGCTCAGTGCCACACTGATTATCGGGCTTTACTCCTGGGTAACCGACTATGAATATTCCTATAACGGCCGTAAGCTGGGTATTGTAAGAGACCAGCAGGACGTACTGGAAATTCTGGAACTGGTCAGCGAAGAGCTGACACAGGAATACGGATCCAATATTGTCATTGACCCGGAAAATGATATTACCTTTACACCGGTCATTTCCTACGGAAAGGAAATCGACGATGCGGACACTGTACTTCGCCGCTTTACCTACATGGGCGATATTCAGGCTGAAGGCTATGCAATTTATGCGGACGGCGAACTGATTTCCATCGTGGAAAGTGAAAAGGTGGCACAGGAAGTTCTGGATAAGGTACTGAACTACTATCTGGATGACGATGATGATGTGGAATATGAATATGTAGGATTCGCAGAAAATATCGAAATCAAAGCGTACAGTACCGCACTGGCGAACGTAACCAGTAAGAATTCCGCCTATAACAAGATTAAGAACGGCGGACAGCAGGAAGTAACCTACGAGGTTGTATCCGGTGACACCCTTTCCGGAATCTGTTCCAAGCTGGGTGTAAGTATGAAGGAACTCATGTCCATGAATCCGGAACTGGATGAGGATACTACTCTGCATATCGGGGACAAGTTCGTGGTGACAGAAGAAGTTCCTCTGCTGACGGTAGAAACGGTAGAAGTATCTACTTACGCACAGAAGATTAAATATGAAACAGAATATGTGGAATCCAATGCTTACTATGAAGGCGACAAGGTAGTAACCCGTGCCGGTAAGAATGGTAAGGCAAGGGTGACTGCACGTCTCACCAAGCATAATGGTAAGGTAGTGGAACGTGACGTTCTGAGTAAGAAGGTCATCACAGAACCTGTAAATGAAATCATCGCAAAGGGTACCAAGATCAAACCGCCAACAGCCGGTACCGGTTCCTTCATGCGTCCGGTTAATGTCGGTGTATATTCCGGATATGGCTGGAGATGGGGCCGTATGCATTATGGTATCGACCTGTCAACATCCGTGGGCACTCCGATTTATGCAGCCGACGGTGGTGTCGTAACCATGGCAGGCTGGAATGGGGCGTACGGTATCTGCGTCAAGATTAACCATGAAAACGGATTTGAAACTCTGTATGCACACTGCAACTCTGTTAACGTTTCCGTCGGTGCGAGAGTCTTCAAGGGACAGCGCATCGCATCCGTGGGCAACACAGGACGAAGCACAGGTCCTCACTGTCACTTCGAAATCAAGCATAACGGAGTGAACGTAAATCCATCTGCCTACGTATAAAGAATATTACAAAATCTGCAGGTCAGTTCTGAACTGACCTGCATTTCCATATAATCCAGAGAGGACGAAAAGGAGGCCTGGACTGTATGGATAATCATCATATAACAATTGACAACAGGGAAAGAATCACTGTGACGCAGGTTGCCGATGTGGACGCCTTTGATGAGGCGGTGCTTTGGGCCAATCTGAAAGAAGGAAGTCTGGAAATTACCGGGGAAAAGCTGAACATGGAAAAGCTTGATCTGGAAGCAGGGCTTCTGGTTGTGACCGGCAGGATTCATTCACTGGAATATACCGATAAAAAACTGAAAAGCAGCAAACCGTTTCTGCAGAGGTTTGGAAGAAAATGACGGATCTGATCAGCCAGCAGCTTCGGTCCATGGCAGTAATGGTCATGTGCGGAATTGCTTCTTCGCTTGTTTATCATGTTTTTTATCAGGTCCGGATGATTTATTTCAACGAAGAAGGCCGCCCAAAATCTCTTCTGTCCAGGGTTCTGGATGGAATCCTGGAGCTGACATCCCTGATTCTGGCGGCGTATATAATAGGTGTATTTTTATATTACAGTGACCGCGGCAATATCAGGCTGCAGGATGCAGTCTGCTTTTTTGCAGGGCTTATGCTGTGGAGGAAAGTAAATGGCGAAGAAAGGAAACCGTCTCCGGGAGTTCGAGAAGACACACAGAGTTCTGGAAATCAGCTCGGCTCAGGAAAGCCGGAAACAAAAGAAAAAAGAAAAGGCTGAGAAGGCAGCAGCAGAAATTGCTTCTGCAGATGCACAGGCGGACCAGAGTACTGCAGGCCGGCACATCAACTGGGTAAGACTGGTAGGTGTGGCGGTAATTATTGTGTTTGCGGTCATGGTTTCTCTGTCTGTAAAAAATATTTTTGATCTGAAAGAGGAAGAGGCAGCACTGCAGGAGAGAAACAGCGAGCTGATTCATCTGAAGGAAGATCTGCTGATGACACTGGATAATGTAAACTCCGATGAGTTTATCGAAGAACAGGCAAGAAAAGAATTGAAGCTGGCCAAGGGCAATGAGCTGATTTTCTATTTCCCGGATGACTGGGAGGCAAAACATGAGTAATTTTGAAAAACTGAAGGTCAGAGAAGTAATCGTCGTAGAAGGACGGGATGACACCAATGCGGTTCTCCGTGCGGTAGACGGACTGACCATTGAGACCCATGGCTTCGGAATTAAAAAAGAAACCTGGGATCTGCTGGAAAAAGCATATAAAGAAAAAGGGCTGATTATTCTGACTGATCCGGACTATTCCGGAGAAGAAATCAGAAGAAAACTGACGGCACGTTTTCCTGAGAGCCGTCAGGCCTTCCTTACCCGAAGTGAAGCAGAGAAGAAAGGTGATATCGGCATCGAGAATGCAGAACCTGCTGATATCGCAGAGGCTATCCGCAAGGCTCACTATACAGCATCTGCAGAAACCGCAGAGTTCACGGAAGATGACCTGTTTGAAGCCGGGCTGACGGGACGGAAGGATTCCGCACAGCGGCGTCAGCTGGTGGGTGCATCGCTGGGAATCGGCTACGGAAACGCCAGAGGATTCCTGAAAAAGCTGAACAGCTTCGGTGTGAGCAGGGAAGATTTTGAGAAGAGTGTAAGAGCGCTGGAGGAGGCGCAGTAAAGAGAGGATACATATGAAAAAACTGTATGCACCATCGACGGTGAATGAAATCAGAAACCGTCATGATTTTAAGAATACAAAGAGCCTGGGCCAGAACTTCCTGACCGATAAGGGCATCATTGATAAGATTGTGGACGGTGCCGGAGTATGTGAAGACGACCTGGTACTGGAAATCGGACCGGGCCTGGGCGTGATCACCTGGGAAGCTGCGCAGAAGGCAGGAAAGGTCATCGCCGTGGAAATCGATAAGAACCTGATTCCGATTCTGAAGGAAACACTGGCTGACTGTGACAACGTGGAAGTGCTCCATCAGGATATTCTGAAGACGGACATTAATGAGGTCATCAACCGGGAACTGGCCACAGGAAAGTACAAGAACGTAAAAGTAATCGGCAATCTGCCGTACTATATCACCACACCGATCATCATGAAGATTCTGGAAGACGGCGTAGAAGCAGAAAGTCTGACTTTCATGATGCAGAAGGAAGTAGCAGACCGTATTCAGTCTGCACCGGGCAAGAAGACCTACGGAGCTGTGTCCGTAGCGGTGCAGTACTACTGCGAGGCGGAAATTCTCTCCAAAGTACCGAGAGATGTATTTATTCCGCAGCCGAATGTAGATTCCGCCGTGCTGAAGCTGACGGTACGCAAGGAAAAAGCTGTAGAGGTGGAAAACCGTGATCTTTTCCTGTCCTGCATCAAGGCTGGTTTCGGTCAGAGAAGAAAGACTCTGCTGAACTCCCTCATGGGTGTGGACGGCATGACAAAAGACGGGGTGAAAGCTGCACTGGAAGGCGCGGGGATTGATCCTTCCAGACGTGCAGAAACACTGGACCTGGAAGAATTCGCAACTCTGGCGAATCAGGTAAACAAGCAGCTGCAGGGGAAGTAACAGAAAAGAAAAAGGATTTGTGATAAGGGGGAATTACTGTGGAAAAATTTGATAAATTTGAGAAACTGGACCGGCAGATAGAACAGACCATACATGAAGTGGAGAATATGGACCGGCATGACTTCTTTGAGAAGTTCATACACAACAGCTTCATGTTCGCGGCCGTATGGGCAGCATTTCTGAATCTGATTATTGAAACGCTGGGCAGATTCAGCACCGCCGGAATATGGGGCGGCCTCCGGTTTATGGTGGACGAGCCTCTTGTATTCTGCTATAACTCTTTGATAATTTTTGCAACCATACTGATTGCATCCGTATTCCGGCGCAGAACTTTTGTATTTCTGATACTGAGTGTGTTCTGGCTCCTCATCGGAATTGTAAATGGTGTGATTCTGATGAAACGTATGACACCGTTTACAGTGAAAGACCTGAGCAATCTGGAAGACGGATTCTCTATCATCAGCAATTATATGACTCCGCTGACCATTGCACTGGCAGCGGTTGGGATTCTGCTGGTGGTGGGCGGTCTGGTGCTGCTTTTTGTCAAGGGGCCGCGAAAGAAGGGAAAAATCAAGAGAAAAAGGAACCTGGTGGCAGTATGTCTGGTCATCGCTATGACCTTTGGAGTTACGTCCCTCATGGTGAAGATTGGTCAGGTGGATACCTTCTTCGGTAACCTGGCTTATGCGTACCGCGACAATGGGGTTGTGTACAGCTTTATAAATACATGGCTGAATACGGGGATCAGCAAGCCGTCCGGCTACAGCAGACAGCTGGTGCAGAATGTTTTTGACCGCGATGAGCTGGATGATGAAGGACGCCTGCTTCTGACAGAAGCAGATGAAGATGAAAAATATCCCAATATTCTCTTCCTGCAGCTGGAATCCTTTATTGATCCGGCCATGGTTAACTGTATCGAAACCTCAAAGGATGCAGTGCCGAACTTCCGTGCTCTGGCAGAAGAATTTTCAAGCGGGGAGCTGACCGTACCGGCCTGTGGCGCGGGAACTGCCAATGTAGAATTCGAAGTGCTCACAGGACTGTCTGTGAAATTCTTCGGTCCGGGAGAATATCCTTACAAAGCAGTTCTGAAGGACAAGCCTGCGGAATCGCTGGCATTTGACCTGAAGAGCATGGGATACAGCACCCATGCAATTCACAATCACCGGGGTGTATTCTACAACCGGAATACAGTTTTTGCAAATATCGGATTCGATACATTTACCAGCATCGAATATATGAGCGACGTGGTAAAGACACCGAAGAACTGGGCGAAAGACCGTGTGCTCATTGAGAATATTACAGATGCCCTGAAATCTACAGAGACCAGGGATATGATTTATACCATTTCCGTTCAGGGGCATGGTCAGTATCCAGATGAAGAAGTTCTGAAGAGTCCTGCTATCCGTGTTACGAAAGCACCTTCCGAGGAACTGAAGTGGAAGTGGGAATACTACGTAAATCAGATTTATGAGATGGACCTGTTCATCCGTGATCTGGTGCGGGAACTGGAAAAGTTCGATGAACCGGTAATTCTGGCAATGTACGGCGACCATATTCCGGCTATCGACCTGGCAGAAGAAGATCTGGAAAACAGAAACCTTTATGGAACCGAGTACGTCATCTGGTCCAATTTTGATATGCCGAAGGAAGATGAAGACCTTCATACCTATCAGCTGACAGCCCATGTAATGGATATGATTGACATGGAGGTAGGTACCGCATTCACCTACCAGCTCAATCACCGGAACAGCGAGACATACCTGCAGGATCTGAAGACCCTGGGCTATGATATGCTTTACGGAAAGTATTACATCTATGGAGGAAAAAATCCATTTACGGCCACCGATCTGCAAATGGGTGTCAACGAGATAAAGATTACCGATGTGGTGAAAATCGGTGAAAAATATTATATCAAAGGCGAAAACTTCAACGCTTACAGTAAGGTAACACTGGACGGCAGGGAGCTGGATACGATTTTCCTGGGGAAAAACGTGCTGGGACTGCTGGAGGAAGTGGATCCTGAGGATGTGGCGGATATGAAGGTAAGCCAGATTGAGAAGAAAACAAGTGAAATTCTGAGCACCACCGAATAAGTGGCCGACTCAGTTACGAAGAAAAAGGAAGTAAACCATGCAGCTTGGACATTTTATCGGAATCGGAATCGCACTGGCCATCCTGATTGGGGTGGGCATGCAGTCTGCGAAAAAAATAAAAAGTGCCGACGACTTTGATACCGGCGGCAGAAAGGGCTCTGTATGGCTGGTGACCGGCCTGCTTTTAGGTTCGCTGATCGGCGGCCAGTGCACCATCGGTACAGCACAGCTGGCCTATACATACGGACTTTCTGCTATCTGGTTCTCCTTCGGGGCAGGCCTTGGATCTCTGGTATTATGTCTGATTTTCGTGGTTCCGCTTCGGAAGCGCCGGGATGTGACCCTGCTGGAAGTCATCCGCAAAGAATTCGGAGAACGGGCGGAATATCTGGGGTCCGTTCTCTGCTCCCTTGGCATTCTGGTCAGCGTGATTTCCAATGTGGTAGCATCCAGTGCACTGATTATGGCTCTGACTGGACTGCCTCTCTGGCTGGCAGCCATTATTTCTGTGGCACTCATGTGCTGCTATGTGGTATTTGGCGGTGCCTGGGGTGCGGAAATGGGCGGCATCGTAAAGGTAAGCCTGCTTCTGGTTACTTCTGCAGTCTGCGTAGTAACCGTTATGGTGAAAACCGGAGGTCCCGTTTCCATGGGCGGCAGTCTGCAGCTGTACATGTCCGATCTGTTCAGCCGCGGGCTGAGCAAGGACTTATCCAACGTGGCTTCCGCAATCCTGGGTGTACTGTCTACCCAGACTTATGCGCAGGCAGTATGGTCGGCAAAGAATTATCACGTGGCACGACGTGCAACCCTGCTGGGCTGTCTGATCTGTCTGCCCGTTGGTTTCACAGGAATGATGGTCGGTCTGTCCATGAGAGGAACCGGACTGGTGAACCCTGCAGAAGCCTTCCCTGTGTTTCTGATTGAAAACCTGCCTCCTGTAGCAGGGGGAATCTGTCTGGGCGCGTTGCTGATTACCGTAGTAACCGGAGGCGGCGGCCTGACTCTGGGTGTATCCACGATTTTTGTAAGAGATATTGTGAGCAGAATCTGGCCGAAGCTGAGCAAGGGAGATGCGTATATCAAAGCAATGCGCATCACCATGCTGGTGGTGCTGATGGGCTGTGCATCTGTGGCAGTTCTTTTGCCGGGAGCACTGATTAATGACCTGGGCTTCCTGTCCATGGGTCTCAGAGGAACGGTAGTATTCATCCCGCTGACCCTGGCCCTGTTCTTCAAGGGCAGATTCCACTATAAGCCGGTGCTGGTTTCCATGATCGCAGGACCTGCCGTAATGCTTTTCAGCAACCTGGTATGGTCACCGGTGGATCCGCTGATTGGAAGCATTCTGGTTTGCCTGTTTATCTGTATGTTTGGCTACCGCAGCAGAGAGGAGCATAAAATATGAGTATATTCGAAGATAAAAATTATCAGCTGAAGTCGATCGAGACAGAACGTCTGATTCTGAATAAATGGACCCTGAGCGATGAGGACATCGATGGACTCTATGCTTTTGCCAGCAATCCGAACGTGGGTCCCAATGCAGGCTGGAAGCCTCATGCAAGCAGAGAGGAGTCCAGAGAAATCATTGAAAAGGTATTCCTTCCGTACCACGTATGGTCCATCCGTGACAAAGCAACAGGCAGAGTCATCGGCAACATCGGTCTGGAACCGGACCGCCGCCGCGAAGACGTGAACAGTATGGAAGTAGGCTATTCTCTGGCAGAAGACTGCTGGGGCAAAGGTTACATGACGGAAGCATGTAATGCGGTTGTAGATTTCGCTTTCCGTGAATTCGGCCTGGTGGTTATCGGTATCTGCACCGGCCCGGAAAATGTGAGGTCTCAGAGAGTCATCGAAAAGTGCGGTTTCGTGTTCGAAGGACGACAGAGAAAAGGTTATCATATCTTCAATGGCACAGACCGTGACAATATGGTTTACTCCATGACCAGAGAAGAATGGGAGGCAAAATAATGCAGAAGATCAAACGATTCTTTCTGAAGGTGCTTCTCCTGGTGCTTGTGCTGGCCATTGTGTCCGTTCTGATGGTGATGACCATCAGCAATCAGGTGAAGAGCCGTACGGAAGATGATATTGCATATGTGGTAACAGGTGAAGTAAAAATCAATCCCGTAAGCCTGAACCGGCTCCACCAGTTTGATGCAGACTGCATCCTGGTGCTGGGTGCAGGAATCAAAGATCCGGAGACACCAAGCGATATGCTGAAAGACCGGCTGGACGCAGGCATTGAATTATATAAGCAGGGTGTGGCACCGAAGATTTTGCTCAGCGGAGACAACGGGCAGGTGGAACATAATGAAATCCATGTCATGCTGAATTACGCCAAAAATGCAGGAGTGCCGGACGAGGACATTTTCTGCGACCATGCGGGATTCAGTACTTATGACTCCATGCACCGGGCGGGCAGCATTTTCGAGATTGAGCGTGCTGTGGTTGTAACCCAGCAGTACCACGAGTACCGGGCACTGTACATCGGAAAGAAGCTGGGGCTGGAAGTTCTGGGCGTGGCATCGGATCAGAGAAATTATTTCGGCGGAATGTACCGTGAAGGAAGGGAAACTCTGGCCAGATTCAAGGATTTCTTCAAGGCACTGATTAAGGCAGACCCTGTACTGGGCGGCGAGGCAATCCCAATCAGCGGAAGCGGTCTGGTGAGCCACGGAGAGTAGAAGAAAAGGAAATATTTAAGCGGCAGACGCATAGTATGTAGAGGGCAGGAATGCCCTCTATTTTTATATAAAGATTGGGGATAAGCTATGATTTATCTTGATAACGGTGCCACGTCCTTCCCAAAACCGAAGGGCATGATGACAGCCATGGAAGAATGTATCATGAAGTACTGCGGCAATCCCGGGCGTTCCGGCCATGAAATGGCATTGATGACAGGGGAAGCGGTGTACCGGGCCAGGCAGGCGGTGGCAGAAGTCTTCGGAGTGAAAGACGGCTCCCGGCTGATCTTCACAAAAAACACTACGGAAGCACTGAACATGGGGATTCGGGGGATTTTGCGGGATGGGGATCATGTGATTACCACATCCATGGAGCATAACTCTGTGCTGCGGCCGCTGAAGTGGATGGAAAAGCGGGGCATCAGCCAGTCCATTGTCCGGGCGGACCGGGACGGCAGCATCCATGCTTCTGACCTGGAAAAGTGCATTACCAGCAAAACACGTATGATGATTGTCACAGCTGCGTCCAATGTAACGGGGACGCGTATGCCGCTGGAGGAAATTGGGCGAATCTGCCGCCGTCACGGTGTTCTGTTCATGGTGGATGGAGCGCAGGGAGCAGGTTCCATGGACCTGGATGTGGAAAAGCATCATATCGACCTGCTGGCATTTCCCGGGCATAAGGGTTTGCTGGGGCCACAGGGCACGGGAGGGCTTTATGTGAGTCCGGATCTGGAACTGGAACCGCTGATGCAGGGCGGTACCGGAACGGAATCACGGAGCCGCCTGCAGCCGTCGGAACTTCCGGATGGATTCGAGGCGGGGACCATCAACGCACCGGCGATCATCGGGCTGGGATATTCTGCGGCTTATGTGAACCGGATCGGTGCGGAAACGATTGGAAACTATGAAGAAGCACTGATCTGCCGTCTGGAAGAAAGGCTTCGTGAAATCCCGGGGATCAGGCTCTACGGGCCGGAGCCGGAGAAGAAGACGGGAATCACTCTGTTTAATCTGAATGGATATGAGGCAGAGGAAATCACAGGGCTGCTCAGCCGCCATTACGGAATCGCTGTACGGGGAGGGTACCACTGCGCCGGACTGGCTCATAAGACCATCGGCACATGGGAAACTGGTGCGGTACGTGCCAGCGTGGGTCCTTATAACACGCCATCCGATATGGACTGTCTGGCCGATGCACTGCGGGAACTGGCAGAAGCTGAAGAAAAGGGCAGAAAATAGCAGAAATTTTTCACCCAATATACAAGAATCTGTGGTATACTTGCATAAGAAATTACGAAAGAAAAGAGGTTTCACATGAAGAAATTACTGACACTCTTACTGATCCTCATGCTGACACTGAGTATGACAGCATGCGGCGGCAATGATGATACACCGGACACTGACGGAACCGGAACTGAAAATAATGTAGTGGAAGGAAGCGAAGACGGTGAAGATGGCGAAGATGGCGAAGGCTCCGGCGAAGAAGACCAGAGCAATGAAGGCGGCATCGGAACTGGTGCGGTGGTAAATCCCGATGAGCTGATCATGGGGGAAGACGACTACAGCGACATGGAAGCGGAATACGATTTCAAGTTCGATGCAGCTGAAAGCTTCGGTCTGGACAGCATGCTTTCCAAAGTAGATTACAGCGACATTTCCGCGCTGGCACCCGTGATGGAAGAACGTCTGACTGCAGCTGATGCCGTATATGGCAGCAGATTCATGGGCTTCGGTGATTATGAAGAAGTTCCGGAAGATGATATCGACAAGCTGGCTTATGCCATTGCCATGGAAAACGATGATACAGAAGGCAGATATCTGGAAACCGGGGCATATCACTCACAGTCCACCGGCAAGCACTACCAGTATGTGATGACTGCGTCCCAGAACTTCTATGAAGTATCCTCTGCTAACACCAAGTCCGTTGTAAGTGACCTGGAAAAGGCCATGGGTATTAAGGTTTCTGAAAAGCGCATGCACAGTGCAATCCAGCAGGCTTTTGAGCAGGCCACAGAAACCCAGGACTACTTCTCCCTGAAGGATTCCACATCTGCTAAGGGCAATGGATATACCGAAACCATTAAGGTTTCCGTAGATGCTTTCGCAACCGAAGAAAATGTAATCGGCTTCTACGTATCCTGCGAAAGAGAACGCTGCTACGAATAAGGTATAATATAAAAAGGTTGCCGCACATCACAATGTGCAGCAACCTTTTTTGTTTTTGGCTTGTGGGCTTGTGATGCCGGTTTTGCCCTAAAATACTCCAAATTCACATCAAAGGCCATTTTGGAGTATCATCCGTGTAGCGTGGGGATGAAATTCGTACTTTTACAGCAATAAATACTGTGCTTTTATACTCCTAATGCGCTGTGAAATACGAAAAGGAGTATCTTTCAGTTTTCAGAAGGACAAGTTCCCGGTAAATATTACCTTGTGGATACTCCAATTGCTGATAAAATGGCGAAAAGGAGTATTTAACACTGTTTCTTTCTTCTCACAAAACGGGTTTGGCACACATCATCACCTCTTGCGATGGTCGGTGGCAGACCTTTCTTCTTCGCTTCATCGCAAAGCAGATACATCCGTAGTGCACGGTGCTCCAGCTGTTCACAGATGGCTTAAGCCTCACTTTCCTCCAGATGAGTACAGTGCAGCACAGTTTTATGAATGTGTAAAATAATTACTCTGCCTTCACTCTCTGGATTCTTCGTTCCTGTGTTCCACTGTAGACAATCAGCGGAACATTTTCAACGATGAGGTTGGAATTGTCCAAACCATACCATTTGATTCTGGAACCGGCAACCTGACGGACTGCGTACTTGGCATTGAGAATGAATTCATCTGTAGCAGCGCAGCACCGCCCACCATAGCCGGTATAATCAGCCATTTGCCGCAGTTTTTCACCAGGGAGTAAAGAGCAAAGATTCCACCTTCTCCGTGATTGTCTGCTTTCAGGGCAATCAGAATAAATTTCACTGTAGTAAGCAGGGTTACGGTCCAGATAACCAGAGAAAGGGAACCAATGATAAACGGTTCATCTACCTGACCGATTCCTCCGTTCCCTGCGACGATAGACTTCATAACGTAGAGCGGCGATGTGCCGATATCGCCGTACACGATTCCGATGGTCACAAGAAACATGCTGAAACGGAAGCCCTGTTTTCCGTTCAAATCTCTTTGCGTATTCATAATACAAATCTCCTTTTCCAAATTTAATCCCTAAACAAGAAAAGCTGCCGTTTACGGCAGCACAAAAACACGACGAGACATCCCCTGTACCCATAAAAATCCAGGCGATGCATGGTTACCTTCCTTGTGCTGACGAGATTAGCTGACGGATTAGGGAAAGAAGGCTCCCTTCCGGATACAAATCCGGATACACCCCCAAAATTGGTTCTCCCGCTGCCGCAGCCGCGGCATTAAGCATATTTTTCATTAGAAAATGCTAAGATATTGTTAAGAACATAAGTTGTATTTAATGTATCAAAAAAGGCCTCCATTGTCAAGCAGGGGAGGCCTTAACTTCATTTTATTAACGGTTGTTCTTCTGGGCTTCAATCTGCTCTTCCAGGGATGCGATGTCGTCATCGATGGTTTCATATTCCTTCTGTTCCTTGAATGTGAACTTCAGCTTGACAGGACGGCTCGCATTGCCATTAGACGATGCACTGGCCGATGCGGTGTGGGAGATGGGCCGCAGGAAATAAAGAATAGTACTGTGAAATAAAAAAAGGGCTTCAGAGAAAGCCCTTTTTCGTAAATTTAAGGTTATTCTGCATCATGCACACCGCTGAAAGCATTGACCCTATCTTGCATGTAGAAGTCGGTTTTGGCTTCACCAATTTCCATGATGGAGCCTGCTTCTGGTCGTTCCATTCCCTCAGGAGGTTCCATACCCTCCGGTTTTTCCGGGCGCTGACCATCCGGTGGTGTCATGCCTTCCGGAAGTTTACCCGGCTCGAAACCTTCCGGCATTTCACCCGGCTCGAAACCTTCCGGTCCCTGCGGGCGCTGACCGTCCTGTGGCATCTGAGACGGATCGAAGTCTTCCGGCAGGTTACCCGGTTCGAAACCCTCTGGAAGCTCGCCATTTTCGTCAAATGGTCCGTGGTCGCCGCCAAAGCCGCCCATACCGCCGCCAAAACCGCCCGGACCCATCATCACGTCGGTGCCGGTAAAGCTTTGCTGGGAGGAGCCCATGTACACGTGATAGGTTTCATCCTGGGCGAATTCCGGACTGGAGAGTATAAGTCCCTGGTAGTTACGCGGGTATTTGGAGAGGACTTCGTCTGCATCCGGGTCGAATCCGAAGACGGGCACATCGTCGTCAGAAGAACGCACCTGAATTACATCTCCGAATTCCTGGTATTCTGCAAACTGCAGGTTCATGGTAACCTGCTCGGATTCGCTTTCGGCCCAGTCCATGGTGGAACCCATCGCAACCACGGTGCCGCCGTTGACATAGGAACCCATGTCGCTGTCCAGGCCTGCGTCAGCAGCTGGATTTGCACTGGCGATGACAGTACCGCCGTTGATGACCAGCCAGCCATTGGAGTCAATGCCATCTCCCTCAGTTCCAAGACCTGCCAAAATGTGCAGGTCGCCGCCGTTGATGGTGGTGACGGAAACGCCGTCTTCGTTGGTGTTGATGCCGTCATTGTCGGAGTAAATATTGATGATGCCGCCATTGATGGTCAGGTGGAGTTCCGTATCCAAACCCTCGTTGTCTGCCTTCAGGTTGAGAATGCCGTCGCCGGCCTGGCCGCCGGACACATTCATGGACATGTAGGAATAGATACCGCCGTCCTGTTTCCACAGTTTTTCTTCACCTTCTGCATCCTCAAAGATCTTCGCCACATGGCCGCCGTTGATGTTGTTTATACTGCCGTCGGCGATGACCAGGTTGGCACCTGCCGCAGAAGTGTCCACTGCGGACTGAGCGGTTTCTGCGGTCCAGCCGTTGTCACACTCATAAGTGTTCAGGAACAGAATTGCCGGAGCTACCTCACAGGTCATGTCCAGACCGTCCAGAACCAGGGTCACCACCGCTTCCGGATTGGTTTCCGCGTCTTCTCCCAAATCTACTCGGATCTGGCCTTTCTCCATGGCGCCGGAGATAGTATAGGTTCCCGGTTCCACGATGTTGATGACGGTGTGGGCTGCAGCCTCTTCTGCAGTGTGGCGTTCCTGTTCTTCTCCTTCTCCGTAGGGGTTGCCGCTTTCGTAAGCTTCCATGTCCGCATAGTAGATGATGTCGTTGGAGGTGAAGACCGATTCTTCTGTCACGTTGGTTCCTTCGATGGTAATCCCAAAATCCGTGCCGTCGATGGCAAGTCCCTTCGTATCACTGTTGCTTCTTGTGCCGCAGCCTGTCATGGCCAGGGCAGGGGGCAGGGTCAGTGCCGCGCAGAGCAACAGTGCAAATGGTTTGGAATGTTTTTTCATGTTTATTCCTCTTTTCTTTTTATGAAAATCTGTTAATTATATACATAGAGTATCTACCAGATTCTTGAAACATGGCTGAATGAAATGTGGAGAATATGTAAATTATTTCTGCGGGTTTCGGGGAATAAAAAAGGGTCCCTGCCGGCAGGGACCCCCATCTTAATCTATTTTTCTGTTTTGTGGTGCAGCTGTGCGAAAAAAGCTTCCTTAGCTTCGTGACGGAAGGTGCGACTTAGTGGAATTGCAGTCTCGCCGGTCAGAATAAACTCGTTCTCCTTTAAAGAAAAAATAGCCTGTGCATTTACCCAGTAGCTCTGGTGGCAGCGGATAAACGGAGAGGACTCCAGTTCCTGAAGAAGTTCTGCAGGAGACTGTATGGTCCAGTGCTCACCGGACTGTGCTGCAATGCGGGTTTTTCTGCCAACACGTTCCATATAGAGAATGTCACGGACAGGAATCTTTGTGACAGAACGGCGGTCTTTAATGGTGAGGCAAGGTGCTTCTGCCAGCCGGGACGCGAGATTCAGACAGGCTTTTTTCAATGCTTTCGGAAGGCGTGTATCCATATGCTGCTTCAGAACGAAATAACTGTGCTCCGCTTCATAAACCTCCGTGGCATAATCCAGATAGGCAGTCAGAAAGATAATCTGACAGTGAGGAACCAGCTCGTTCAGCTTTTTTGCAAGGCGAATCCCGTCCATGTCGTCCATCTTAATATCCAGAACCGCAATGTCCGGACAGTAACTATCTTCTGCAACTGCATCCAGCAGATTCTGTGCCTGGCTAAATTCATTTATTTCGAGGCATTCTTCAGACAATGCTGCAGCAGTGACAGCAGCGGCATGCTCTCGGTGCAGCGCAATATCATCGCAAATTGTTATGTATCGCATCAATCAGTTCTCCTTCAGTGTAAGATATGTAAGAAACCGGCCGTTTTCCTGGCGGAAAGTGAAACCGCCGTCATATTTTTCAGCAAGCTCATCCAGAATGTGAAAGCCGACACCTCGTTCCAGCTGCGGGATACGGAGCGGTTTTGGAACAGAAACTTCCGGAGAAACCGGATTATCCGTTTCAATCAGCAGATAACCCTGCTGAATGGAAGCTTTGACGGTGATTACCGGGTTCGGAAGCTGTTGGCAGGCTTCGGCTGCATTATCCAGCAGATTGCCGAAGGCGCTGATCAGATCCAGATCCGAAACTGCTGTCTGCGGTGGCAGGGAAACCTTGTATTCAACAGTGATACTGCGGGAATGGAGGCTGCTCTGCCGGTCATAAAGGAATGCATCCAGAACTGGATTCTGGCACTGTCCCAGTCTTGCAGCGGGCATACTGTCCCGAAGTTCAGCCGCATAAGCTGAAGCTTCCGCGGTGTTTCCCTGATCCAGTAAAATCTGAATGGTATGCAGGTGGTTGTTGATATCGTGGCGCATGTGACGCACGCTTTCATATTGTGCAATCAGACCGACATAATGCTCTTTCTGCAGTTCCACCTGACGGAGCAGCAGACTGTTTTCTGCCTGCAGCCGGGCCCGCTGGGCTGTAGCGCGGAGCAGATAAAACATGGCAGCATCGGCAATGACACATACTCCGAAAGATACAATCAGAAATACCATGGAGTGGTCCAGCACATTGATAATAGAAAGTTTCATCCATCTGGCCAGGAGCAGCAGCTGGCTCAGTGGAAACAATGCATAAAGCAGAAGCTCCTGCAGGGAAAGATTGGTCTGATATCGTTTGAACAGCAGCGATTCCAGAAACATGGCCAGGGACAGAACGGATATGTAAATAATCTGGGCATAAATCTGGGTAGTCAGCGGCTGGTTGGCAAGGCCTTCCATAAGAACCTCTGCCGGAAGAATAAATACGTTCACCAGCTCCACCAGAATGGTCGTAGCATAAATGGTAATCAGAACGGCGGTACGTTTTGCGGCCTTGTCTGCATAAAAGAACAGGACCGGAATACCCAGTGTGAGCAGTCCACCCATGGAGCGGAGCACGGACAGGTAAGGGAATACCAGGACCTGAATCAGGTAAATGCAGGGATACCAGGCAAACTCAAGAAGATAAAGTGTCCGGCGCTCGAATTTTGGCGTGAGGATATAATTGAATGCGGACATCCATATTGTGTAATGGACAAATCCTATGAAAACTGTGAACAGATTTACCTGTGTCATTTTCACACACCTCCAAAATGAAGCCATAATACCCCTAAGTATACTATACCTTATTTACCGAGGCAGGTGAAGTGCGGAATGTGCAGAATAAACTGCGGATTATGCAGGAAAGCGGCGCCGGGGATTTTGCTGTGCTAAAATAAAGAATCAGACTCTCTTGAAGAAAGGATGGACGAAGAAATGAGACAGATAAGTATGAAGAGGGGCATGCTGGCAGTGCTGACTGTGCTGTGCGTACTGTTGCTGTGCATGATTTGCACAGAATCTGCCGATGCTGCGGCAAAATATGAGCGGGGCGAACTTGGAAGCGTGGAAGAACGGACGGAGATTGGCGGCAAATATTTTTACAGTGACAGCATTCTCGATGACGAAGCGTGGGTATCTTATACCTGCATTTATGTGTCCAATACGCCGGATGGAAAAGGTAAGCGGATTGCGAAGCTGAATGACATGAATGCGTATCCGGACCGGTGGATTCTCAGCAATGGTTCGAAAGTGTATTATTCCTATATGGAGACAGATACCGGTAAATATAAAATCTACCGTGTAGACGTGGACGGCAAGAACCGCAAGCGAATTAAGACTCTGTCTCCGAAGGGGGACTGGACTTTGTCACTGTCATCTATATACAACAGCAAGCTCTATTATGTATGGGGCAACGGATACTGGGGCAGCGGCAGCCTTTATACCATCACACTGAAAGATGGTTATAAAGTGACCAGACGTCACAAGGACTTTTCACCTTATGCAGGCTACGCCTCCGGTGGCTCCCGTTATCTGTACGGATTCAGCGACAGCAAGCAGGGACTGCGTGTCTATGACTGCAAGACAGACAAGATTATCCGTACCATTCCTGGCATCATCAGCGAAGTGGAAGTAAAGAAGGGCAAACTTTGCTATCTGGTGCAGGACGTAGAAAAGGGCACTCTTAAATTCTATGCTGCATCCCTGTCCGGAAAGACGAAGACTCTGCTGCTGGAAGTGGATTCGGATTGTATGTTCGGCCAGTTCGACCCGGAATCTGTTTACTATTATGATACAGACGGTGTACCATACCGCTATGATGTGGAATCGAAAGAACATGTGAAGATTACAGACGATGAATTTCTGTGGAACTTGTAGTACCAGGAGAGAACATTATGAAAAGCAGATAATATACCGACCGCAGAGGAAAAGAGTATATACAGCATTACGATGATGATGGAAGAGAAACTGTGCGGAGTTACGCAGAAACAAACCCGTATACGGGCTGTCAGGAAGTGGTTCATTACGACAGCGACGGCAAAAAAGTGGCAGCCAGCCGAAGAAAAACAGACTGGTGGACAGAAAAGGAGTATGTAGAAACGGATTACGTCAGCAGATCCACTTATAAAGATAATGATGGATATAAGATGACCTTTGGAGAATATCTGAGGGTAGGATTCTGGATGGTGGTCATTGTTGGGGTGGTCGCCCTGATTCTGATTCTGTAGGAAGACGATTCGAAACTGAAGACTTAAAAAGGACCTCTTTCGATTTGAAAGGGGTCCTTGCTTTATGTATTCCTATCGCAGTTTAACGATTCTTCTTCTGGGCTTCAATCTGTTCGGCCAGGTCGTTCAGGTAGACCCAGCGTTCCATCTTTACGTCCAGGGCTGCAGAGAGTTCATCCCGCTGTGCAGTCAGCTTCTGCAGTTTGCCGAAGTCAGCGCCGGCTGTGTTGATTTCCGCTTCCACCGCTTCGATCTGCTCTTCCAGGTTGGCGATGTCTTCGTCGATGGTTTCGTATTCCTTCTGCTCTTTGTAGCTGAATTTCAGCTTCTGCGGACGGTTTGCGTCCCGTGAAGAGGTTGATTTCGCTGCATCATCGCTGTTAGACGATGGATTGGTGCCGCTTGCGAATGATGCGGACTGACGTGCCAGTGCAGCCTCTTCTGCCAGTGCTTTGCGGGTTTCGGCCCAGTCGGTGTATCCGCCCGGATAGTGGGCGATGTGTCCGCCGCCCTCATAGACGAAGGTGCGGACTGCCATACGGTCGATAAAATGACGGTCGTGGGAGACAGCGATAACAGCCCCCTGGAAAGTATCCAGGTAATCTTCCAGAATGCAGAGGGTGTCGATATCCAGGTCATTGGTCGGTTCGTCCAGCAGCAGCACGTTCGGTGCACCCATGAGAATGCCCAGCAGATAGAGTCTGCGCTGCTCACCGCCGGAGAGACGGCCTACAGGAATGGAGTGCATGTGAGCCGGGAAGAGGAATCGCTCCAGCATCTGGGACGCACTGATGTAGCCGTCCACCGTCTGCACGTTATGTGCGATGTCACAGATGTATTCGATGACACGGCGGGACTTGTCCATGTGCTCGTTTTCCTGAGAGAAATAGCCGATCTTAACCGTATCACCGATTTCCACTGTGCCGGAATCCGGCTGCAGTTCCCCGCTGATAAGCTTCAGCATGGTGGATTTGCCGGCACCATTTTCCCCCAGAATACCGATTCGGTCATTTCGCAGCACGGTGTAAGTAAAATCGTTAATTACCGTTTTATCCTCAAAAGCCTTGGAAACACCGTGAAGTTCGATGATTTTGCGTCCAAGGCGGCTGGAGACGGAGCTCATTTCAATTTTGGAGTCGTCGATGACCAGCTTGCTTTCCTCCAGCTGGTGGAAACGGTCGATACGGCCCTTGGCCTTGGTGGTTCTGGCCTGGGCACCGCGGCGCATCCATTCCAGCTCGCGGCGGTAAAGGGTGCGGCGCTTCCGTTCAGTAGCCAGTGCCATTTCCTCACGGGCTGCCTTGTTCTCCAGGTAGACTTCGTAGTTACCTTCGTGGCGGTACAGGTTGCCGCCGGTCAGTTCCAGAATCACGTTGGTCACTCGGTCCAGGAAGTAACGGTCATGGGTGACCATGAAGATGGCCCCTCGGAACTTCTGCAGGTAGTTTTCCAGCCATTCGACGGTGTCTGCGTCGATGTGGTTGGTCGGTTCATCTAATATCAATATGTCGCATGGGTTGGTCAGAATGCCGGCCATGGCCACACGCTTGCGTTCGCCGCCGGACAGGATTCCCATTTTCGCATCAAAATCCGTAATTTCCAGCTGATTCAGCATGGACTTGCAGCGGTAGTCGCCCTCAGCAGCCACTTCCGGCCACAGGTAGGAAACCGCCTGTTCCAGAACGGTCTTTTCCGGGTCGTAAGCCGGAGCCTGGGGCAGATAGCCGATGCGGACACCACCGGTCAGTACGATTTTGCCGGAGTCGGCCTCTTCCACGCCGGCCGTGATTCTCAGCAAAGTAGATTTACCTGTACCGTTGACGCCAATCAGGCCGATTTTGTCGCCTTCATTGATGGCGTAGGACAGCTTCGTCAGCAGGGGACTTGCGGTATAGGATTTGGATATATCGGTTGCATTGAGTAAAATCAATGTCAGTTCCTCCTTGGGATTGTAGTCTTAACTGATATATTATACCACACATTGGCCTTGACCTGTGAAGAAAGTTCAATAAAATAAAGGAAATGAAGGGAAGAGAGGTCGAAAGTGTGCGAGATTTGTCGAATGAGAAAAAAGCACTGCTCTCCCGCTGATTGCACTCTGCATCACTGAGCCCCTGTATTTCTACTGCGAAACGTTCGGGATTTATTATACAAATGCGACCTTTGCCGGTGTGATTCTGGCTGTGGTACCGGTGGTGTCCATGGCAGTCTCCGCACTGCTCCTCAAAGAATATCCCACCAGGCGGCAGAAGTATTTCAGCATTCTGCCGGTACTGGGCGTCATCATCATGACTGCAGCGGGACAGGAAAAGGGGATCATTCAGCCCATCGGTGTAGTTCTGCTGATCTGCTGCTGCCTGTCATCCGCCTTATATAAGACGGCAAACCGGGGATCTGCCGGCCAGTTCAGCACTTTTGAACGCACGTATTATGTGATTGCAGTCTGTATGGTGGTGTTTACCATTGATGCATTCCGCACTGTGGACTTCAGTCTGGAAGCCTATCTGACACCCCTGTCTGCACCGACTGCCGGGTCCTATATCTTCTCAGTGCTCATGCTCAGCATATTCTGCTCCATCGTGGCCGGCTTCATGGTGAATTACGCAGCTGCACGCATGTCGGTAGTCAGTCTGGCTACAATGGGTGCTCTGATGACCATTACGGCAGCTTTTGCCGGGGTGGTGTTCCTGAACGAACCTGTGAGCGTCCTGTCTCTGGCAGGAACCGTGCTGATTATTTACGGAATCCGTCAGGTCACCAGACCGGAAGAAAGGGAAAACTGATTTTGATGCAATGAAAGCTCAGCACTTCTCCGCTGCAGCTTTCAAGCCCCGCATATATTCCAGAGACTCCTGGATAGAGTAGCGTTTCAGGTCCAGGTGTTCGATATAGTACTTTCGGAATTCAGATTGTTCCGGACCATCAGCGTCTTTTGCAAGGGCATTTATAAATTCTGTTGGTGTCATACCCGTATATTTTTTAAATACACGGTTGAAATAGGATGGGTTCTCATATCCGCATTGCTGTGCCAACGCATGGATAGGGACTTCCTTGTTGTAGCCGGTATATTGCAGGAAAATCAGTATTTGACGAATCCTGTGATAGTTGAAATATTCCGAGATGGTGATGCCTGTTTCACGGCGAAAAACAGTACAGAGATAGTTTTTATTAAAGTCCAATGTATGAGCCAGACTGGTAAGATCGTATTTCGCATCATATTCTTTTTCGACGTAATGGAGGATAGTTTGAACCAGATCCGAATATTGACTGTAATCCACATATCCGTCGGAACTGTTCTCCAGGCTCTGTTGATCAGTTTGAAAGGAAAACAGGATTGTACTTAAAAAAGTGCTGACTGAGGAAGCCTGAAACAGATCGGTACTGCTGTAGTTCCTGCAAATATAAGAAAACAGTTTTTTTAAGTGGGATGCATCGTGCAGAACCTGCACTTTAGGGTTTCCAACAAAATATTGCACTCTTGGATCCAATATACGGAAAAAAATCTCATACTGTAAGCATAGATTATGGGTGTCCTGTGGTACGCCATGGACCATAAAGGGTGGAATTAAAATCATGCTTCCTTCTGAAAGAGGATAGTCCGTTCCGGCTGCATGAAAAACGAGAGAGCCGCTGCGGACATAGGCCAAATGAAAGAAATCGTGGGTATGAGGCTGTAGTTTCCAACCGGCAGGAAGTTCCGTTTCTCCGCTCCATATTAGTTGTATTTTTTCCATACGAGTCACCTCCTGTATTAAAAGCAACATTGCGAATGCTGAATGCTATTCCAAATTATACCATATTCTTAAGGGCAATTCCATGCTGTAAGGTCAGAAAATATCGTAAAGATACTCCTATATTTTGTTTTCTTGACGGATATTCTTTCTCCAATATTAGAAAATTGAAAAGTTTACTCTGGTTTATATTCGTAAAAATGACTGCAGAATAGTTCCCGGTAATATCATGATATCACAAAAAACGGAATTAGATTGTAAGTTGATTGAGAAAGAGATGACTTTGCATATGATTGATTGCTGACAGCGATTACGGCAGCTGTTGCAGAAAGCAGGAGTTGAAAGTGAATATAGGAGTATTCATGAAAAGACTGGTTTGTAGATTTTTGACTTTTGATAGAATATAATATGAGACAACTTTTGACATAAGATTATGAATTTACATCAAAAAATTAAACTGAATCAGGAGGATGAAAGAACATGAGATTTAAAGAAATCACACTTCGCGGTAATGCATACGAACGCGGATTTACCTATGGACAATTATGCAGCGACGAAATCAGATTAACAATGAAGGGCTACGAAAAACTGTATTTCGATACAAAAGGCGTTACATGGGAAGATGCTCGCAAGGTTGGGGAATATTATCTGGAAAAAACTCGTGAGTTTAATCCTGACTATGCAGAAGAAATACGAGGTATCGCTGATGGTGCCAAGTTAGACATTCTGGATATTATGGCACTGAACTGCCGTACAGAAATCATGTACGCTGACTCCACAAGAGCTGGAGTAACAGAATGTACCTGCCTCACTGTACTGCCGCCTGCAACAGAAGGCGGACACACCATTGCTGCACAGAACTGGGACTACAGCTTGCTGATCAGCGGTGAATGTCTGATTGTAGTACATGTTTACCAGGAAGACAAACCACACTTTATGATGGTAGTAGAAGGTGCCGGTATGATTGGCGGTATCGGTATGAACGACCGCGGTATCTCTGTAATACTGAATGCGCTCAGAACGCCTAAGTCCGTTAACGGCATTCCATTCCATGTACGTTTAAGAGCTATGCTGGAAGCTGAAAACCTCAGCGATGCGTATGTAAAGGGAAGCCACGCACCTTACTCCGTAGGTAACCTGATTGCAACACATTCAGACGGCATAGCTATCGAGTTTGAAATGGACTCCGAAATTGTTGAACCAATAATTCCTGAAGATGGCGTTATCATTCATACAAACCATTATGTAGGACCTAAAACATATCTTGCCAACGATGTAAATCACATGGGAAGTACATATATCCGTATGCAGAGAATGAAAGCCATGGTAAAAGAACGTTATGGTAAGATTACAGTAGAAGACATCAAGAAAATGTTCAGCGATCACGCAGGATATCCTTACTCCATCTGTGATCACGAAGACCCTAACTACCCTGTGGCAATGAGAGATGCTACAAACTTCAGTATCATCATGGATCATACTGACAACCGTATCCTTGTTTGCCCAGGTAATCCATGCGAACTGGAATTCGAAGAATATTCCATTTAAAACACAGTGAAAAAAATAAGGCGATGGCTTTTGCCATCGCCTGAGTATGCTGAGCAGTCTTGAAAAAGACTGCTTTTTAAGTTGCTGTGTTAAATAATAATCCCGCTGAAATGGTCCAGTTCATGCTGGATAATCTGAGCGATGAATCCGGAGAACTGACGGGTCGTCGGGTTGAAGTTGTGATCCAAATATTCCACGGTGATGTTTTCATAGCGGGTGGCAGGGCGGACACCGGTCAGGGACAGGCATCCTTCTTCCGTTTCGTAAGGGCTGTCTTTGGCGGTAATCACCGGGTTCACCAGAATGAAGTCCACAAAACCCGCATTGACCACCATAATCTGCTTGCGGACACCAATCATGTTTGCGGCCATACCCACACAGGCATCACGGTTTGCAGCAAGTGTATCTAAAAGGTCGCGGATGGCCTGCCGGTCTTCCGGGCAGTCGGAAGCAGGCACGGAAGGCTGCTTCAGGAAAAATACATCTCTTACAACAGGTTTAATCATACTGTTTCTCCTTACTATTGCGAAGTTTACGTTCCCAGTTTCCTTTATGGAAACGGTATACGAGCAGGCTGCAGCGCAGCAGCAGGTCCATACTCATGGCGAACCATACCGCACCGATTCCGCCGTTCATGAAGTTCAGCAGGAAGAGAGCAAGCGGAATTCGCAGGAGCCACATGGTACCCAGACATACATAGAATGGTTCGCGGGTAGCACCTACACCGCGGAGGCCGCCGGAAAATACGGCAGCAATGCCGTAGCATAATTCAAATACTGCTACAGTCCGCAGGGCGATGGAACCCTCGGCGATAACCTCTGCAGAAGGTGTCAGCAGCCCCAGCAGAAATCCGCAGCCGAAGAAGAGAATCAGTGCGGAAACGGCAACGAAGCAGATACAGAGTCTGGCAGTCATCCAGACGCGGCGGCGGCACTCCGGATAGTCCTGTGCACCGACAGACTGGCCAGCCAGTGTAGTGGCCGCTGTTTCGAACGCCATAGCCGGAAGGTAGCAGATGGATTCTGCACTCTGTGCCAGCTGATGTGCGGCCAGAGTGATGGTTCCCAACCCTGAAACAAGACGGGCATAAAGCAGGTGACCGCCGTTGATTGCGATGCGTTCCATAGCAGCAGGAAGACCGATGTGGATGATTTCCCGCAAAATCGGTCCGTCTGGCTTCATCTCCTTAAACCGCAGTGTCACGTCAGTCCGGCGGAGCATGAGAAGAATTACAATCAGGCCGGCCAGCATTCTGGCAAAGGATGAGGCAATCGCTGCCCCCGCAACGCCGAGACCGGCACCCCACAGGGTGAAGGTAAAACTGCCCAGGGTGATTTCTCTCGTTGTGTAAATCAGCAGGAAATTGCCGATGATGTTGCATATATTAGCAAAACAGCTGAGCGCCATCGGTGTTCTCGTATCACCGGCGCCGCGGATGACGCCGTAGAATACGGCGGAAGTACAGTGGAGCGGCATACCCAGGGCCAAAATGGCAATGTAAGCTGTTGTAGTGGTCTGAATCTCCGGATCCAATCCCATAAGCACAGGGATTTTGCGGCAGAGCAGCAGAAGGGTACCGGAAATTGCAGTCCCTAAAATCAGCACCATAAGAAAAGCCTGCGCGGAAACCTTCTGCGCTTTCTGATGATTACCGGCGCCGATGCTTTGGGCAACCACAACAGTGGCACCGATGGCTAACGCCATAATCACAGAATTCAGAAGCCAGATGACAGGCGTGGTACAGGCGACTGACGCGGTGGCGTTGGGACCCAGACTGCCAACCATGGCTGTGTCCACATACTCCATCATGGATAGAAGCAGGTTCTCTGCCAGAATCGGCAGAGCAAGACTCAGAACCATGCGGCACAGCCGGCGGCGCTGTTCTTGCTCTATTTGATTGTCAGAACGGTGAGATGAATACATAAATCAAATCTTTCTTTTTCGCGGCAAGGCAGTGCGGACATCCGGACCGGCGGTTTGCCGGTGCCTGGAAATTGTGGATTTTGCCGCAGACCAGGCATTCAAAACAAATGAAACATCGTGATTTAACAATGAAGTACATTTTTCTGTTTCGAACATTATAGCACAATCCGCAATAATCCCGCAAGCACAGCGGGAATGGGGAAGGCAGAGCCTGCTGAAAAGAAAAACCACGGCCTTTATGAAACCGTGGTTCGGATAAGACAATGGACTATTTTTCCTGACAGGCAGGGCACTTCTTTCTTCGGATACGATCGGCACGGACATCATATTCGTGTCCGCAGGACTGACATTTCAGACGGTAAAAAGACTGGGCGGCTTTCCAGCCTGGGGTCTGACATTTTTCGGTAATCTGTCCGAACTTATTCACATAGCCGGCTTTTGAGGCTGCGGCAATCTGTTTCCTTTTGAGGATTCTGAGGAAAGTCCACAGCAGAATCAGGACGAATCCAACGGCACATGCGGCCTTCCAGCCAATGCTATTGAACACCAGCGCCAGGACCAGCATGTAAGACCCTCCCTGTGCCATAGCAGGGGACATACCTAGGAAGTTAGGCTGATATTTTTCTCCGGTAAACATCGGATCGTCGAATTGCGATGGTATCTGACTTTTAGACATACGTGGAGTCCTCCTTTTTCGCAGGAAATATACACTTTACTTATTTACTACATTATACCACACAGGGGGGAATACAACCAGAAAAAAGTTCCACCCTCCATGAAATTAAAAGAAAACGGCAGCCATATAGACTGCCGTTTTCTGCTGGTATCCCCGGGCGGAATCGAACCGCCAACGATGCTTTAGGAGAGCACTGTTATATCCATTTAACTACGGAGACATATTAAGTTTTGTACGGGCTTCCGGTTAAATGGAAAGGCAGAGTGCTCGAGTAAAGCTTCCTCTTTAATTAAAGCACTGTTAATACGAGCAAAGCGAGTATCGCGGTTCTTAGAATTGTCCGGAATCTCTGATTCCGCTGACAATTCAAGGTTCGCTTATCCATTTAACTACGGAGATGGAGTTAA
>JAFYNS010000084.1 GCA_017556505.1 Bacillota bacterium
CCTGAACATTTCAGGAATAAAAATAAGCACTCAAGAAGAGTGCTCATTTTTACTGGTGGAGCGTATGGGATTCGAACCCATGACCCCCACACTGCCAGTGTGGTGCGCTCCCAGCTGCGCTAACGCCCCGAATTTATGGGTTCATTATAGCACAGCGGAGTGGAGTTTGCACGAATTATTTTTTGCAAAATGCGTCTTTTTTTGTCGGAATTTGATGGAAAAAACTGGTTGATTTTTTTAAAAACTGTAATATACTAAGAATGTATTCAAGATGTAAAAAGGTTCTGTTGTTCCTGGCTCTTTGGGTACAAAAATAAAAAAAATGGAGGTACCTGAAGATGAACAATGGTACAGTTAAATGGTTTAACGCTGAAAAAGGATATGGTTTCATTACCGACGAAACCAATGGAGGAGATCTGTTTGTACATTTCTCTGCGATTCTGGGTAATGGCTACAAGTCCCTGGAAGAAGGTCAGAAGGTTTGTTTCGAAGTCGAAGCAGATCCGAAGAACCGCAACAAATACAGAGCAGTAAACGTAAACGCTTTCTAAACTTTAGATCTATGTGAAAACGCCGCATCCTGTATCATCAGGATACGGCTTTTTTTCATGTTAAAAATGTGCTATAATCGATGTTATATTATTACATTTTCGACGAAAAAGGGGTATTATAGACACGTTATGAATTCAGACAGAAACTTTTTAGCGACGGAACCGGTAGGAAAACTGTTCCGGAAACTGGCCCTGCCAACCGTTGTGGCACAGCTTGTGAATCTCTTGTACAATATGGTTGACCGTATTTACATCGGTCATTATGATCCGACAGGTGTTTCACTGACCGGTGTGGGAGTCTGCATGCCAATCCTGATAGCGGTATCATCCTTTGCCATTCTGATCGGTGCAGGCGGGGCTCCGAGAGCATCAATTCTCCTGGGTCAGAGAAAGCCGGAGCAGGCAGAGCGAACCCTGGGAAACTGTGCCACCATGCTGGCGCTTCTCAGCATTACATTGACTGCATTTCTGGCATTATTTGGACAGCCTCTGCTGATGGCCTTCGGTGCCAGCCCCGAAACAGTGGAACCTGCACTGGAATATCTGAATATTTATCTGCTGGGAACCATTTGTGTACAGATGACCATTGGACTGAATCCCTTTATTTCAGCTCAGGGCTTCACAAAAATCAGCATGATTTCCGTGCTGCTCGGTGCTGGAATCAATATCGTACTTGATCCGGTGTTTATTTTTCTGTTTGACATGGGGGTCCGCGGTGCCGCACTGGCTACTGTACTGGCTCAGACTGCTTCTGCAGCATGGATTGTTCTTTTCCTTATAGGGAAGAAGACATTTCTCAAAATCCGCCGTGAAAATCTGCGTCTGGCACCACCGGTGATTCTTCCATGTCTGGCACTGGGCGTTTCTCCATTTATCATGCAGTTTACGGAAAGTGTACTGTCCGTATGCTTCAACACTTCGCTGCTGAAATACGGCGGTGATATTGCAGTTGGAAGTATGACGGTGCTTTCTACATTGATGCAGTTCTGCATGATGCCGGTGTCCGGTTTATGTCAGGGAGCACAGCCTATCACCAGTTATAATTTCGGGGCTGGCAATTATGACAGGGTACGTCAGTCCTTCGGTGTGCTGATTCGGACCTGCATTGTATATTCGGTAGCCATCTGGACCATTGTAATGATCGCACCGGGAATCTTCGTACGGCTCTTTAACAACGGAAATCCGGAGCTGATTGCCTATGCATCCTGGTCTCTTCGGATTTATGCCGCGCTGCTGTTCCTTATGGGAATTCAGACGGCCTGTCAGCAGACCTTTATCGCCATCGGCAATGCGAAGACCAGCTTTTTCCTTGCATGTCTGCGTAAACTGATTTTGCTGATACCTTTGATTTATATTCTGCCGATTTTCTTCGAAGACAAGGCATTTGCTGTCTTCCTGGCAGAACCGGTGGCTGACTTTTTCGCAGTAGCGACCACAGTATTTTTATTTTCAAAACAGTTCCGCTCGGCACTGTCCGGCGGTGAGAAGGGGGACTTGGAATGATTTTGTATTTTACGGGAACCGGTAACAGCCAGTATGCTGCTGAATACCTGAGATCGATTTTAAAAAAGGACATTGTATCTGTAAACGAGCATATGAAAAAGGAGGAAACTGCAGAGTTTCATACGGATGAGTGTTTTATCTTCGTTTTTCCGACCTATGCATGGAGAATGCCCAGAGCAGTGGAAGCGTTCCTGAGAAAATGCACTTTCAGTGGTAATGTGGATGCCTGGTTCGTTCTGACCTGCGGCGACAGCATCGGAAATGCGGGAGAGTATGCAAAGAAGTTTTGTGAAGAAAAGGGGCTGAACTACCGGGGCATGGCAGATGTAGTTATGCCTGAAAACTATATTACCATGTTTAAAGCACCGACCGAAGAAGAGGAGCCGCTGATCATGGAAATGGCACACCGCCGTCTGCAATCTGTGGCAGAAACCATTCTCAGAGATCAGAATCTGACTCAGAAGAGCCCAAAGACGAAGCTTCTCAGCTCCGTGATAAACCCTGTATTTTATAAACTCTTTGTTAAAGACAAAGCATTTTATGCGAAAGACTGCTGCACGGGCTGCGGATTTTGCGAAAAAATCTGTCCTTTGCAGAACATCCGGATTGTGAATGGCAGACCGGAATGGCAGGGGGACTGCACACAGTGCATGGCTTGTATATGCGGATGCCCGACGGAAGCCATTGAATACGGAAAGAAGTCGGTGGGGAAGCGCCGCTACTGGTGTGAACCCTTTGACAAACCGTTGTAATATGATAAAATAAAACCGTACTTACAGAAAAAAGGAGCCTGTGCAAGATGGAAGAAAGAAGTATATTCATACGAAAACTGCCGATTCCCATGGAAATCAAGGCACGTTATCCGCTTTCTGAAAGCGTAACGAAAATTAAAAAAGAACGTGACGCAGAGATTGCATCGGTTTTCCGTGGGGAAAGTGATAAGTTTCTGGTAATCATTGGACCGTGTTCTGCAGATAATGAAGATGCGGTGCTGGATTACACATACCGCCTCGCCAGAGTGCAGGAGCTGGTAAAGGAGAAGCTGATTCTTATCCCGAGAATTTATACCAATAAGCCGAGAACCACAGGACAGGGATATAAGGGGCTGATTCACCAGCCGGATCCGGAAAAGGAAGAAGATTTGCTGGAAGGACTGGTTGCCATGAGACGCCTGCATACCCGTGCTATCGAGGAGACAGGATTGACCTGTGCAGACGAGATGCTTTATCCGGAAAACTATAAGTATGTATCCGACCTGCTGTCTTATATGGCGGTAGGAGCCCGTTCCGTTGAAAACCAGCAGCATCGGCTCACTGCCAGCGGCATGAACATTCCGGTAGGTATGAAGAATCCTACCAGCGGTGTATTTTCTGTCATGCTGAATTCGATTATTGCTGCGCAGACACCTCATAAATTTATTTACAGAGGCTGGGAAGTAAAGACTATGGGGAATCCGCTCTGTCACGCCATTCTCCGTGGTCATGTAAATAAACATGGACAGAACATGGCCAATTATCATTACGAAGACCTGCGTCTGCTTTATGACCTGTATTCTGAACAAAATCTGGAGAACATGTCTGTTATCGTGGATACCAGTCACAATAACTCCGGCAAAATGTATCTGGAACAGATCCGTATTGCTCACGAGGTGCTGGATTCCCGCAAATACAGTGAAGACATCCGGGGTATGGTGAAAGGTCTGATGATTGAATCCTATATAGAAGATGGTGCTCAGAAAATAGGGGAGGGCGTATATGGACAGTCCATTACGGACCCTTGCCTTGGATGGGAAAAGTCTGAAAAACTGATTTATGAAATCGCAGAAAATCTTTAATACCTGAATATAGAAAATAAAAATCCCGAAGCCGGTTTGAATCCGGTTTCGGGATTTTCTGCTGTTTATAGCGAGTAAAGTAAAGTCTGAATTATTTCAGCATTTCGATCAGCTGGCCCAGTACAGGTTCGAACTTAACGCCGTACCAGTGGTCAGGGTCGTCCTGAGTGTTCTTCATGCATGCCAGGGTGTAGTCGCCTGCAATCTTCGCGGCTTCCAGCTCTGTTTTTCCACACAGCAGAGCGCCTACGAAGGAAGAAGCATAAACATCACCAGTACCGTGGCAGCTTCGTGCCATCTTTTCATGTTTGTAGTATTTGGTAACGCTGTTCTTTCTTACGATGATACCGGTAGTTTCAGGGTTATAGGAAACACCGGTCAGCACAACTCTGGTCAGGCCGATATGTTCCAGTGCACACAGCAGTTCTTCTATATATGCTTCATCATAAGTTTCTCTGTATTCACATCCGGTCATCATACATGCTTCTGTGATATTTGGCAGAATCAGATCCCCGGCCCTGCACAGTTCAATCATTGCATCCACATATTCCTGATCAAAGCCCGGATACAGCATGCCATTGTCACCCATTGCCGGGTCAACGATGCGGAGACAGCCTTCTGCACTCATGTGCTCCAGAATGTTCTTTACATAGACAATGTGTCTGGTGGAACCCAGGTAACCGGTGTACATGGCGTCAAAGGTGATTCCCTGTTCATGCCAGTGTCTGAGAATCTCTGGAATGTCTTCAGACAGGTCTGTGAATGTGAATCCGCTGAAAGCTGTATGTGTGGACAGGACTGCAGTTGGAATGATCGCAGTTTCATGACCGCATGCTGATAAAATCGGCAGAGCCACGGTCAGAGAACACTGTCCTACGCAGGAAATGTCCTGAATTGTTAATACTTTTTTATATTGTTTAGCCATGACGGGCCTCCTTCTGACGAAATATATAAGTTCGATGCTGTGATTATATCACTGTTTTGTCATTGTGAAAATATACATTTTACTAAATTTTAAAGGGTACAGTTTAAATGTATCGAGGCTGGCTGAGGCTTTTCTGAGATTTTCGTTTTAAATGGTAATATTCCTGAAAAACAAATTCGTTGTCCTGAAAACGGGAATACACAATCATCTTACTGTCTGATAATTATACAATGTTACTGGTGCTGTCGCTGCAGCCGGGTACTTGTACACTCCTTAAAACTATGACGAAAACTGACACATAACATGGCATATATTTTGCATAAAATATGTTGGAGTAAGTTTATGTCCAAGAGGAGGCATGTATATAAATGGAATTCTGCAAAATGAACGGTGCGGGAAACGACTTCATCATCGTAAACAACATGAATGGTGAAATCGCTTTCGACAAGTGGCCGGAAATTGTTAAATTATTATGTGAACGCCATATGTCCATCGGTGCCGATGGTTTTATGGTAGTGGAAAAGGCAGAAAGCGAAGATGCAGACTATAAGATGCTGTTCTTCAACTCTGATGGTTCCATGGGTGAAATGTGCGGAAACGGTGCACGCTGCATCTGCCGTTACGGCTATGAATTTGGACTGGCAGGCGAGATTCAGAGAGTAGAAACTACAGCTGGCCTGGTTATCGGTGAGAGAATCGATCAGCGCCGTTACAAAATCCGCATAAATGACCCAAGTGTTATCAAGCTGGATTATCCGATTGAAGTGGATGGCAGGGAATATGTATGCTCTTATGTGGAACTGGGCAATCCTGGAATTCCGCATGCAGTCGTTCCAATGGAAAATCTGAAGGAATATCCGACCCGAGAACTCTTCGACCTGGGCCGTAAAATGCGTTATCACGAGGCGTTCCCAAAGGGTGTTAATGTAAACTTCTACGAAATTACCGGCGAAGACCAGATATATGAACGTACTTATGAAAGAGGTGTGGAAGACTTCACCTACGCATGCGGAACCGGTACCTGCTCCATGGTAACTGTACTGACCCTGCAGGGCAAGGCAAGCGGCAAGGGCGTGCGTGTAGGCATGACCGGCGGTGAACTGGTGATTGACGTTGAACGTGACGGTGATGAAATCAAAAATCTGTATCTGACAGGTCCTACTAATATCGTGGCAAAAGGTCTGGTTACTGACGAAGATCTGGTGCTGTAAAAAGTAATATTAAGTGAATTAATTTGAAAGGGAAATGATAAATGAGAGAATTCGTATGTGACAATATTACCGCAAAAGACGGTATTCTGTATTTTGCAGGCCAGAACACTGTAGAACTGGCAAAGAAGTACGGCACTCCGCTGTACCTGATGGACGAAGATAAGGTTCGTGAAAAGTGCAGAGCTTACAAGCATGCCTTCGAAAAGCACTTCGGACCTGAAGCACAGCCTCTGTTTGCATCCAAGGCAAACTGCTTC
>JAFYNS010000085.1 GCA_017556505.1 Bacillota bacterium
AGAAGAATTGAAAAAGCTACTGGTGACGTTGTTGTTTCCTACGTTCACGGCGGCGGCAGAATCGGTGCAATCGTTGCTGGTTCCGGCGAAGCTACAGATGCTGCAAAGGAAGCTTTAACAAACGTTGCAATGCAGATCGCTGCAATGAACCCTCAGTACGTAAGCAGAAATGACATTTCCGCTGAAGAACTGGCTAAGATGCACGACATCACTCTGGAAAGCGCATTAAACGATCCATTCTCCCTGCCTAAGCCAATCTTAAACGCTTTATTAGACAAGGCTGTTGCTGGCGTTTGGGCTGAAGAAGACGTTGCAGTATTAGCTGAAAAGAGAGCTGACAAGGGCTTCAACTTCAACTACTTACCAAACTTCCTGTCCGAAGATGCTAAGGCTAAGCTGGCTGCTCTGGCTGTAGCTGATAAGGCTGAAATCTCCGGCAACAAGATCTTCACTGGTCTGGTTGACGGCCGTGTTTCCAAGCAGTTAAAGGATATCTGCCTGCTGGATCAGACTTATGTAAGAGCTGAAGACGGTAAGCAGACTGTTGCTCAGTACCTGAAGTCCGTAGACAAGGAACTGGCTATTGCTAAGGTAGTTCGTTTCGAAGTAGGCGAAGGTATCGAAAAGAAGGAAGAAAACTTTGCTGAAGAAGTAGCTAAGCAGATGGCTAACGCTTAAGTGAGCTTCTGAATCTCTGATTCAGTCTAAGCGAACTTACGCAAAGCTTCCCCGCGAGGCATAGCCGAGTGGCCTGGAAGCGATTGCGGCATAAAACTGTCACAAAACCCCTGAACACTAGAGAAATCAAGTGGTCAGGGGTTTTCCTTTTCTGCAATATGATGTTTAGATCAGTTCCATCAGCACTTTTGCAGCCAGGGTACGGGAAAGGAGAACGGGCTTGCCGGAAAGTTCAGAAACAAGCTTCTGCTGGCCGCTGCTGTATCCCATGCAGTCCAGTACGATTAAGTCCACATCCGTGTGGGCGAAAGATTTTGCGGCGCGTTCCAGGCTGCCATCCCCGGCGTATGGGGAACCGTGGGCTGCCGTTACATCAGGCACTGCCTCTTTCCAGACCTCTGCAAAATCTTCCATCTGGCCGGCTTCCGGCAGGATCACACCGATGTGCCCGCCCGGTGCAGCCATAGGCACCAGTGATTTCAGTACATCGTTGGGATAGATGACCGGTATGCTGCAGTTAAAAGGCTGGAAGGCTTCCGTGCAGAGAATCATTATGGCAGAGACTCCTTCTGCTTCCAGAAGGGAAATCTGATGCTGCATCAGGTCAGAAAGATACCGGGATGCAAGGCTAACCATGGAACCATCTGCAAGGCGGGTTACCAGAAAATGTTCACCAGGGTCCGGTTTCATGGCTTCTATCTGGCCTTTCGTCAGACCGTCCAGTGCACCGGCTTCTATATAGTCTGCTTTTCCTTCGAAGATGGGATTCAGGTCCGCTGTCATATCAGGCCGTGGAGACTGACCGATGGTCAGCAGCCCGATGGTTTTCTTTTTTATCATGGGAGCCTCCTTTGAATTGATAATTTCATTCTATCGATGAACTCAGATTTTGTCAATGAAGGGGCAGTATAATGTTAGAATCGTGAATAAAAATTGTCTCTGTACTTGAATTTTTACCAATTTTGCATTAATATAAAGTCAGTGTGGAGTATTTGAAAGAGTATACCATATGTTTTGTGTACTAAGAAAAAGAATTTATGATATGTAATTCAGGAGGTAAAATGATGACTTACAAGTCCGATATTGAAATTGCACAGGAGTGTGAGAAGAAGAGAATTACCGAAATTGCAGCTGCTGCAGGTGTGGAAGACAAGTACCTGGAACAGTACGGTAACTATAAAGCTAAGGTTGACTATGCTCTGCTGAGAGATAAGGCGGATCAGCCGGATGGAAAGCTGATTCTGGTGACTGCAATCAATCCGACTCCTGCTGGTGAAGGTAAGACCACTACAACCGTAGGTCTGGCTGACGGCCTGCGCAAAATCGGAAAGAAGTCTGCAGTCGCTCTCCGCGAACCTTCCCTTGGACCTGTTTTCGGCGTTAAGGGCGGTGCTGCAGGCGGCGGCTATGCACAGGTTGTTCCAATGGAAGACATCAACCTGCATTTTACCGGCGACTTCCATGCAATCGGTGCAGCTAACAACCTGCTGGCAGCAATGCTGGACAACCATATTCAGCAGGGTAATGAACTGGGAATCGACCCTCGTAAGATTACCTGGAAAAGAGCTGTCGATATGAACGACAGACAGCTGCGTAATATTATCGATGGCCTGGGCGGCAAGCCAAACGGAACTCCTAGAGAAGACGGTTTCGATATTACCGTTGCTTCCGAAGTTATGGCAGTTCTGTGTCTGGCAAGCGATATTATCGACCTGAAGGAAAGACTGGCACGTATTATCGTTGCCTATACATATGATGACAAGCCTGTTACCTGCGGTCAGCTGAAGGCACAGGGCGCCATGGCAGCTCTGCTGAAGGATGCGCTGAAGCCAAACCTGGTGCAGACTCTGGAAGGCACTCCTGCTTTTATCCACGGCGGACCTTTTGCAAACATTGCTCACGGCTGCAACTCTGTAACTGCAACCAGAATGGCTATGAAACTGGGTGAGTATGCGGTAACTGAAGCCGGCTTTGGTGCTGACCTGGGTGCTGAAAAGTTCCTGGATATCAAGTGCCGTATGGCAGGTATCCAGCCATCTGCAGTAGTTATCGTTGCAACTGTACGTGCACTGAAGCATCACGGCGGTGTAGCGAAGGCTGACCTGAACAACGAAAATCTGGAAGCACTGGAAGCCGGTCTGCCAAACCTGCTGCAGCATGTGGAAAATGTAACCAAGGTATTCAAACTGCCTTGCGTAGTTGCAATCAATGCATTCCCAACTGACACTGAAGCAGAACTGAAGCTGGTAGAAGATAAGTGCAGACAGCTGGGCGTAAACGTGGCTCTGTCCGAAGTTTGGGCCAAGGGCGGCGAAGGCGGCAAGGCTCTGGCTGAAGAAGTGGTAAGACTGTGCGAAGAACCGAATGAATTTGAATTCTGCTACGAAGCAGACACCACCATCATGGAAAAGCTGAATGCAATTGCGACTAAGATTTATCGTGCAGACGGTGTACAGCTGGTAGGAAACGCTGTAAAGCAGATCAAGCAGCTGGAAGAACTGGGCTTCTCCAACCTGCCAATCTGTATGGCGAAGACACAGTACAGCTTCTCCGATGATCAGAAGAAGCTGGGCGCACCTAGAAACTTCACCATTCAGGTAAGAAATCTGAAGGTATCTGCAGGTGCAGGCTTCATTGTTGCACTGACCGGTGACATCATGACCATGCCTGGTCTGCCAAAGGTACCTGCAGCAGAAAAGATTGATGTGGATGAATTCGGTGTAATTCACGGATTATTCTAACTGTGCTGAAAGGTTGAATTAAAATGGCTGAAATATTAAAGGGGGCGCCGGTAACGGCGGCCCTCAACGAAAAAATGACTGCGGAAGTGGCATCATTGAAGGAAAAGGGCGTGGTTCCGACCCTGGCAATCCTGCGTGTGGGAGAAAGACCGGACGACCTGTCTTATGAAACCGGTGCCATGAAGCGCTGCGGGGCAGTAGGCGTGGAAGTAAAAAACGTGGTGCTTCCTGCAGATGTATGTCAGACTGATTTCGATGCGGCACTGACTTCGCTCAACGAAGATGACAGTGTTCACGGAATTCTCATGTTCCGTCCGCTTCCGAAACAGCTGGACAGTGAAAAGGCACGCCAGATGCTGAACCCTGCAAAGGATGTGGATGGCTGTACTGACGGATCCCTGGCTGGCGTTTTTACCAATACGAAGGTGGGATTTGCACCTTGTACTGCGCAGGCTGCCATGGAAATCCTGGATTTCTACGGAATTGACTGTACCGGAAAGAAGGCTGCGGTAATCGGCCGTTCCCTGGTGGTGGGACGTCCTGCATCCATGATGCTGATGCATAAGAATGCCACCGTAACCACCTGTCATACGAAGACCGTAAACATGCCGGAAATCACCCGCCAGGCAGACATTCTGATTGTCTGTGCCGGCCAGATGGAAAGTATCGGAGCGGAATACGTAAGAGAAGGCCAGGTTGTAGTCGATGTGGGTATCGGCTGGAATGAAGAAAAGGGCAAGCTTTGCGGAGATGTGAAGTTTGAGGAAGCAGAAGCCCTGGTTGGTGCAATTACACCAGTACCGGGCGGCGTGGGAACTGTAACCACCAGTGTGCTGGTTTCCCATGTAGTTGAAGCGGCAAAACGTACATTATAGTACTTTGCAAAATAAACAATTTTATTATATCTTAAAGCCAGAGTAAGGACAGTGCGTTAAGTGCCGGCGGATGGGATGTTGCCGCCGGACGAAGGGGACCGAATCAGGAAACCGCGGTACTGTACCTGCGTCCGCTGCTGCAAGAATGAAGCAAAATTCCTTCCTGTAGCAAGTTGGCAGGAAGGAGTTTTTTATGAAAAAAATGAACACAAAAATGCTGGTAACAGCAGCAATTCTGATTGCAATGCAAATTATTCTGTCTCGATTTCTGTCCATCAATGCATGGAATTTGAAAATCGGGTTTGCCTTCGTGGCAATTTTTGCAGCTGCATATTTTTACGGACCGGCATTCAGTGTTACGGTAGCAGTAATTTCTGACGTTCTCGGGGCACTGTTATTCCCAAGTGGATCATTCTTTCCGGGATTTACGGTAACTGCACTTTTGGCAGGGCTGCTGTATGGATGTCTGCTTTATAAAAAGCAGACGCCAGGTCGGATTATTATGACGGTACTTGTGGATCAGCTGATACTGGGGCTTGTGGTGAATACCTACTGGCTGTCCATCTTGTATGGAACCACATTTGGAGCTGTAGTTATTACGAGAATTTTCCAGTGTATGATTATGATTCCGGTGCAGTATGTGACTATCAGTCTGCTGATGAAGAAACTGCCGGCTCTGAAAAAAGAAGTTCTCCGGTAAGGAAACTGTCAAATATACTTGCCAGAATAAAGTATGAAATAGTATAATATAAAAAATGGTAAATTTAGTCTTGTCAGAATCGGGAACGTGACAAGAGGAAAAGAGGTTACGAAAATGAATAGTTGGAGTAATAAGTGGACAAGAGCAGCGATTCCGGCTCTGCTGCTGCATTGCAGTATCGGTACTGTTTACTGCTGGTCTATTTTCAGCCAGGAGATTGCGGATCATATCGGATTTTCCAAAGCGGCTACTGAATGGGCATTCAGTTTCGCTATTTTCTTCCTGGGGATGTCAGCTGCCTTTCTGGGACATTTTGTAGAAAAGGATATTCATAAGGCATCTCTAATCTCTACTATTTGTTTCTGTGCCGGCATGGCGGGTACCGGATTCTTTATCTGGTATGGAGGACAGAATCCCGGAAATATTCTGGCACTGATTGGTATTTATATTAGCTATGGTTTTATCATGGGTATTGGTTTGGGAACCGGTTACTTATCTCCGGTAAAGACCCTGATGCTGTGGTTCTCTGACCGTAAAGGCCTGGCAACCGGACTTGCAGTTGCTGGTTTTGGTGCGGCTAAGGCCATCGCATCTCCGATCATGCAGGGTATGCTGGAAAATATGGGTGAAGGCGGCATCTACCAGATGTTCTGGATTCTGGCAGCTGTTTACTTCGTAATGATGTTCACCGGACATCTGCTGCTGAAGAAGCCGGATGGATGGCATGAACCTCAGACAAAGGCGGAAGGCAGCCGCATGATGGATGTTATCAAGTCCAAGCCGATTACCAATTATATCGGCATCTGGATTATGTTCTACTTGAACATCACCTGCGGTCTGGCACTGATTTCTCAGGAAAAGATGATTGTAAAGTGTATCGGTCTGGCCGGTGCTGTTGGTATTGTTTCCACAGTTTCTGCAGTTTTCAATGCGGCAGGACGTCTGGGATTCTCTTCTATGGGTGACGGCATGAAGGACAGAAACACAATTTACAAGATTATTTTCGCTATTTCCATTGCACTTACCGGTGCGGTTATCGTAACCAAGGGCGTGGAAAACGGTGCCGGAAATATGCTTCTGACTGTATTGGTACTGGGCTTGATTTTCATGGTAAATGCAGGCTACGGCGGTGGATTTTCCAATGTACCGACTCTGCTGTCCGACCACTATGGAATGGGCAATATCAGTGCAATCCATGGTCTGACCTTATCTGCATGGGCTTTCGCAGGTCTGTCCGGAAACCAGATGGCAACCTGGATTGTAAACCATTTCGGCACTCCTGGTGCGGAAACGAACCCTGTAGGTTATCAGACTGTAATGCTGGTTACCGGCGCATTATATGTAGTGGCACTGCTGATCAGTATGTTCCTGGTACGCGGCGGCGGAAAGACAGAAGCAAAATCTGAAAAAGCAGCATAGCGCGCAGAAAAAAATAAATCAAACAGAAGACTGGCAGTTCATGGAGCTGCCAGTTATTTTTTCTGCAAAGGAATTGATTGACAAGCACGGGATGTACAGTTAGAATGATATACAACATCTTAGCATCAGGAGGTGTGTGTATGCAGAAAAAAAGAAATCATGACAGGATTAATGCACTGAATCTGACCAGTATCCGTCCGACGGTGGAGGCGCTGCTTGGACTGAAGACCACCAGAGCTACGGATTTTGATGTGAAACCGGTGGAGCGTGTACTGACTCTGGCCAAACTGAAATTTGGAGAACGCCAGCAGCGTGTGATTGACTGCGACCGTGTCTTTATATATAATCCGGAGGCCATTGCATCCTGGGTATTCGATAATCATATCAGCATTTTCCGTCCTTTGACCAGCAGGGCAGGACTTACCTGCGATATGGCAGCCGTTGAGCCAACCATAGCTCCGGCATGTTTTGCTTCCATGTACACGGGAAAACTGCCGCAGGAACATGGAATCCGTTCCTATAAAAAACAGGTGCTTCAGACAAACACCATTTTTGATGATCTGGCCGCGGCAGGGAAGAAGGCTGCTGTTATTTGTACCGCAGGAGATTCCATCGCAGAGCTCTTCAGGGACAGCAAAGCAGACTGCTTCCTATACGAAAAGACGGAGCACTGTAATATGAAGGCCATGGAACTGATTCTGGAAGATCAGTATGATATGATTGTACTGTATAACGGCAGCTACGATGCAGTGATGCATAAGAAGGGACCGGAAAGTAAGGCGGGTCTGCAGGCTCTTCGTGAAAATGTGGCTTCCTTCTGCGAGATTCATGATTCCATAGTCAAGCACTGGACAGGTCATAATACCGTAATGGCCTTTGCACCAGATCACGGCTGCCATAAAAAATTATTCGGCAGGGGCGATCACGGTAAAAATACGCCGGAGGATATGAATATCAAACATTTCTACAGCTTTATTCAGAAAAAAGAAGATTAAAAATTCAAAGGGAGAATTCACAGCGGATTCTCTCTTTTATTGTGCTGTTACATAATAAAATGAAAATAATTGTATAAAAATAACATATTTTGTTGATTTGGGATTGATTTATTCTTACAGAAGTGTTATCCTATAAGGAGTTCGACTTTTAACTATACTTTGGAGGGTAATGCAAAATGAAAGAATTTTTAAAAGCATGGAACCGTCTGAGCCTGGTTAAGCAGATCATTATCGGTCTGGTAATCGGTATCGTTCTGGCTCTGGTGGCTCCTCAGCAGTTAGGCGGAATCATGCCAATCTTCGGTACTATCTTTACAAGAGCACTGAAGGGCGTGGCTCCTGTTCTGGTATTCTTCCTGGTAATGTTCGCAATCGCGCAGCATAAATCCGGTAAGAAGACCAATATGAAGAGAGTTCTGGTTCTGTACCTGATTGGTACTTTCCTGGCTGGTACTCTGGCAGTAATCGTAAGCTTTATCGTGCCTGTAGAACTGGCACTGGCAGACGGCGGCAGCGACATCACTCCACCGGAAGGCATCGGTCAGGTTCTGCAGACTCTGATTTTCAATATCGTATCCAACCCAATTGATGCACTGCTGAATGCAAACTATGTCGGTATTCTGGCATGGGCTATCGTACTGGGTATCGCACTGAGAGGTGCATCTGAAGCTACCAAGAACTTCCTGGGCGAAATCTCTGATGCAGTATCCACTGTTGTTAGATGGGTAATCAAGCTGGCTCCTCTGGGCGTTATGGGTCTGGTATTCGACTCCATCGCTACTACCGGTATTGAAGCTCTGCTGAGCTATGGTAAGCTGATTGTGGTTCTGGTAGGCGTTATGTTCGCTGACGCACTGATTATCAACCCAATCATCGTTTACCTGAACACCAAGCAGAATCCTTATCCGCTGGTACTGAAGTGCCTGAAGGATTCCGGTATCACTGCATTCTTCACCAGATCTTCTGCAGCGAATATTCCTGTAAACATGAGACTCTGTGAAGAACTGAAGCTGAATAAGGATACATATTCCATCTCCATTCCTCTGGGTGCAACCATCAACATGGGCGGTGCTGCAATCACCATTGCAATTCTGACTCTGGCTGCATGTTACACTCTGGGAATCGCTGTGGACATTCCTACAGCAATCATTCTGTGCGTACTGTCTGCAATCTCCGCATGCGGTGCTTCCGGTGTAGCTGGTGGTTCCCTGCTGCTGATTCCTCTGGCATGTTCCCTGTTCGGTATTCCGAACGACGTAGCTATGCAGGTAGTAGGTGTAGGCTTCATCGTAGGTGTAATTCAGGACTCCTGCGAAACTGCCCTGAACTCTTCCACTGACGTACTGTTCACTGCAACTGCAGAACTGGCAGAAAAGAGAAAGAACGGCGGTAAGTAAATTACGGCACGAAAGAGCATGAAATGCGAATGCGTTTTATGCTCTTTTTTTTCTGTACTGGCTTCTTGAATTTAATGCAGTACAGGAGTACAATAGGGGTAAAGAAGGACTTACAGGGAGATGTGTATATATGAAAAAAGAACTTGAAACCCTGCGTGCAGCCATGATCCAGGCTGGAATTGATGTTTATCTGATACCGACCACGGATTTTCACGGATCTGAATATGTGAATCCGTATTTTAAATGCCGGCAGTATCTGTCCGGCTTCACCGGATCGGCGGGGACTCTGCTGGTGACTGGAGACTGGGCAGGACTCTGGACTGATGGCCGGTATTTCCTGCAGGCAGCGGCACAGTTGGAAGGCAGTGGTATTACCCTGATGAAAGAGGGGGAACCAGGTGTGCCTGCTGTTTCTGAATATCTGTCGGAAAACCTTCCGGAAGGAAGCACACTGGGTTTCGATGGCCGTGTGGTTAGCTGCCGGGAGGCGGAAGGCTTCGCAGCAAAATATCGGCTCCGTACGGATGTGGATCTGGCAGGGGAGGTTTGGGCGGGCCGTCCGGTGCTGATGCCTTCACGGATTTATCCCCTCGGCCTTGATGTAACGGGAGAATCTCCTGAATCAAAACTTCGAAGAATCCGCAATGCTGTGAAAGAAGCTGGAGCGGACTATCATCTGATAACCAGCCTTGAAGATATCGCCTGGATTTATAATCTTCGCGGTAACGACATAAAAAACAATGCAGTGTTCTATTCCTTCGCATTGATTGAGGAGAAGGGGGACAGGCTCTATGTTCTGGACGAATCCTTTGCGGGCAGTGAAGCCGCAGGGAAGCTTCCGGAAACTACGGAAATCCTCCCATATTTTCAGGCATATGATGATATGGAAAAACTGCCAGCCGGGAAGATTTTGCTGGACAGAGACAGTGTCAGTCAGGCACTTTGCAGGAAACTGCCGGATGGAGTAAAAATAATTGAGGGACGGAATCCTTCGGAAAAAATGAAGGCTGTAAAAAATCAAGTAGAAATTGGCTGTACAGAGAGGGCGCATATAAAAGACGGCGCTGCCATGACGGAATTTATCTGCTGGCTGAAGAAACAGATGGCAGAAGGTGCAGAACTGACGGAAATGGAAGCTGCAGAGTACGCTGAACGGTGTCGAAGCAGGAGAGAAGGATTCCTGCAGCCAAGCTTTGATACTATCGCGGGATACGGACCTGATGGTGCCATAATTCACTATTCTGCGACGGAAGAAACCAATCAGAAACTGAAACCGGAAGGCTTCCTGCTGGTGGATTCCGGAGGCCAGTATACTGACGGAACCACGGATATTACCAGAACCATAGCTTTGGGGCCTCTGACAGAGGAAATGAAGCTGCATTATACTCTGGTGCTGAAGGGACATATTTCCCTGGCAATGGCACGGTTTACAGAAGGAACCACTGGTGCAGAACTGGACAAGCTGGCCAGAGGTCCGCTCCTGAAACAGGGGCTGAACTATAAGCACGGAACTGGTCATGGAGTAGGACATCTGCTCAGTGTCCATGAAGGTCCCCAGTCCATCAGCCCGAGAGGAACGGGATGTTCGGTTCTGCCGGGAATGATTACCAGCAATGAACCGGGCTTTTATCTGGAAGGAAAGTATGGAATCCGTCTGGAGAACGAGGTCCTGTGCGAAAAAGGCGAAGATGGATTGCTTCAGTTCCGGACTATAACCCTTTGCCCGTGGGAGAGAGAGGCAATCATCACAGAATTATTGTCAACAGATGAATTGAAATGGGTTGACAATTATCATAACCACGTTTATCAAGCTTTAAAACCATATCTTAATGTAGAATGTGCCAAGTGGCTTCAGAACGCCTGCGGACCATTGATTTGAACGTAATGCTGTAAAGAATGATTTTGAAGGTGACGCTATGGAACAGGAAGAAAAAGAACTGAAATCCTTAAAGAATAAGCGGAAATATGAAATGGATATGTGCAGCGGACCGGTGCTGAAAAAAGTACTGATATATACATTGCCGCTGATGGCATCCAGCGTACTGCAGCTTCTGTTTAATGCAGCTGACATTATCGTAGTCGGCAGGTTTGCAGGTGAAAATTCGCTGGCAGCTGTTGGATCCACCACATCCATTGTCAACCTGCTGGTTAATCTGTTTGTGGGTCTTTCCATCGGGGCAAACGTTCTGACCGCACGGTACTATGCAGCCAAAAAGAGTGCACATCTGAGCAAGACCATTCATACTGCCATGATGCTTGCCATTGTGGGAGGTATTCTGCTGGCCTTTGTAGGTTTCTTCGGGGCATGTCCTATCATGAAGATGATGCAGTCTCCTCCGGAAGTACTGGACTTGTCGGTTCTGTATCTGAAGATTTACTTCCTCTGCATGCCGGCCATGCTGCTGTATAACTATGGGGCGGCAATTCTTCGTGCCATCGGGGATACACGGCGTCCGCTGTACTATCTGACTGCGGCAGGTGTTATCAATGTGGTGCTGAATCTCTTCTTCGTCATTGTGCTGAAAATGGATGTAGCGGGTGTTGCTGCAGCTACAGCAATTGCACAGTGCTTCTCCGCGTTTATGATTGTCCGCTGTCTGATGAACGAAAGCGGAAGCCTGAAGCTTCGCCCGAAGCTGCTGTTTATTCATAAACAGGAATTTGTCAAAATACTGCAGATTGGTATTCCGGCAGGATTTTCCGGGATTCTGTTCTCCCTGTCCAACGTTGTAATCCAGTCTTCCATCAACGGTTTCGGCAATATTGTAGTTGCCGGAAATGCCGCTGCACAGAACATAGAAGGTTTTGTGTATGTTTCCATGAATTCCTTCAGCCAGGCTGCCATTTCCTTTGCCAGCCAGAATGTTGGCGTAGGAAAGTATGAACGTGTGAACAAGATTCTTCTTTCCTGTGCAGGAAGCGCGGCAGCCGCCGGTATTATTTTAGGAAACGGGGCGTACCTGTTCGGAGACACTCTGCTGCGCCTGTATTCTGAAAATGCAGAAGTAATCCAGATGGGCCTGATCCGTATGTCCTATGTGGCATGTTTTTATGCGTTATGTGGGGTCATGGACTCACTGGTAGGTGTGCTGCGTGGTCTGGGATATTCTGTTCTTCCGATGATTGTATCTCTGATTGGTGCCTGCGGTCTGCGTATTCTGTGGATTGCAACCATATTTCAGATTCCGGCACTGCACACGATTCATACTATTTACATTTCCTATCCAATCAGCTGGGCGCTGACAGCCCTGGTACTGCTGGTGAGCCACGTCATCATCATGCGAGGAATTAAAAAGAGAAGGGACGAACGGGAAGAAGAACTGAGAAGAAAAGCAGAAAGAGAGGCTTTGAACGCTTAATATGAAGATGAACGTAATTGCTTACGTATATAATGATTTCCATGCAAAATTCGGAATTCCGCGGCAGAGCCGCCTGGTGGACACTCCGTCCAGGGTTGTGCTTCAGCCGCCGTACAATCTGCCGGATGCAGTACGGGGACTGGAAGAGTTTACCCACATCTGGCTTCTGTGGGAGTTTTCGGAGAACGTGCGGGAAGACGGAAAATGGTCTGCCACAGTGCGTCCTCCAAGACTTGGAGGAAATGTGAGAAAAGGCGTCTTCGCCACCAGATCACCCTTCCGGCCCAATCCGATTGGACTTTCCTGCGTGAAGCTGGAAAAGATAACATATGAAGAGAGCGGTCCGGTGCTGCATATTCTGGGTGCGGATTTGATGAATGGCACACCGGTCTATGACATTAAGCCGTATGTAACTTATTCTGATGCCATTCCGGAAGCCTATGGCGGCTTTTCGGAAAAGGTGAAGGATTATCAGCTGGAAGTTGTAATTCCGGCGGAACATCTGTCGAAAGTTCCGGAGCAGAAAAGAGGATTGCTGCGTGATATTCTCAGTCAGGATCCGCGTCCGTCCTACCAGGAAGATCCGCTTCGTGTATACGGTATGGAGTACGCAGATATGGAGATTAAATTCACTGTGTCAGAAGGTGTCCTCACCGTGAAAGAAATTGAAAAAATATGACTGGAAAGAGAGATTTCTTTAATTTTTTAAATGAGAAGTCTCTTTTTTATGTATTTTTTCAGCAGTTGGATTAAAATATTGATTTTTTCCCTGAATTAATTTAAGATGAACTAAATTAAAGAAGAAATTACACTCTCCCAAGAGTAGTTAAAAAAGTTCTCTATACAGGAACTGCTGCCGGAAGTTTTCTTCCGGCAGCAGTTCTTTTTTGTGCTGACAAATAGCTGAAAATGTGATATATTAACAGTGTATACAGTGGTTCTGCAGAATGGAGAAACATATGAGAACATTAGACGAAATAGATAAGAAAATATTAAACCGGCTCCGTCAGAACGGACGTATTTCCCTGAAGGAACTGTCTGCCGAAGTCTTTCTTACCATGCCGGCAGTTTCTGCCCGCATTGAAAAACTGGAAAAGGAAGGCTACATCCGGGGCTACCATGCTTCTGTGGACCTGGCCAAGCTGGGTTACGGCATTAAGGCCTTTATCCTGATTACAGTCAAGCCGGAAGAGAGCAAACGTTTCTACGAATTTGCCAGGGAAGAAAAGTGCATCCTGGAATGCAGCCATATTACAGGAAATCATTCCATGATTCTTAAGGCTGTTTTTCCAACCACAGTTTTGCTGGATGAATTCGTGGGAAGACTTCAGACCTTCGGAAAGACAGAGACCCACATCGTGTTCAGTACAGCGGTAGAGCGCTATTAAATACGAAAAAGACAGCAGGAGGATTTTGACATGAAAAACGCAATTGGTATTATCGGCGGAATGGGGCCGATGGCTTCGCAGCTTTTCTATAAGATGGTGACAGAACATACGGTGGCAGAAAAGGACCAGGACCACATTAATCTGGTGATTTTAAGTGATGCATCCATGCCGGACCGTACAGGTGCCATTCTGGCGGGAGAGTATGAGGGACCGTACAATCAGATGCTGGAAGATGCAAAGATCCTGGAAAATCTGGGCTGCAAGGGTATCGCAATCACCTGCAATACAGCACATTTCTTTGCTGACATGATTGCTGATAAAATCGGCATTCCAATCCTGCATATGATTAAGGGCACTGCAGCTGCAGTGGCTGAGGAGTGTCCCGGCGGCAAGGTAGGCATCATGGCTACCGACGGAACCGTACAGACCGGTCTTTATCAGAAAGCATTGACAGAGCAGGGAATGGAACCTTTTACTCCATGTGAAGAAATCCAGAAGGAAGTCATGCATCAGATTTATGACCGTATTAAGAACGGTCAGAACTACGATGCAGAAAGCTGGAAGAAGATTGAAGCAGAATATAAGGCAGCAGGCTGCAGCAAGGTGCTGCTGGCATGTACAGAGCTGTCTGTAATCAAGGCGGACGAAGGGCTGGAAGACTGGTATGTGGATCCAATGGATACACTGGCCAGACTGGTTATCGCAGCTGCCGGCAAGGAATATAAATAAGAGCGTAATGAAGAAGAAAGCCCCGGATTCTCAGGATTCGGGGCTTTTATGTTCGTGCGTTTACAGATTGTGCATCTGTACCAGTTCCAGGCTGATCTGGCGAATCAGGTTCTCCCATTCCCCTACATTGGTGTCATGTCCTGCAAAACATACGATGAATGGTTTTTTCGTAAAGACGATACCCACATCCAGAGAGATATCTTCATCTTCTCCTGTTTTATGGGCGACCTCCACGGAATAGTTCAGATAACCGGGAATTTTGTGATTAATCTGCTGCAGGAGAAGTACCTCTTCAATGAAGGACGATACTTCTTCACTGACGAAGATGCGGCGGTAAACCTGCTCCAGCAGCATACCCATTTCTTTCGGTACAATATAGTTGCGGAATTTGCCGGTAACCGGTGATGGGTCAAAGAGAACACGTGCAAGGACCGTGTCTTTCAGACCAAGACGTGCGAATTCTTCCATGTACGCCGGAATTCCGAAATGGGTGATAAGCAGGTTGGTGGCACAGTTATCGCTGAGAGAAATCATCAGCTTGCAGAGGGTTTTCAAGTCCACCAGAGGTTCATCACTGAAAAGGGTGAGGGCGCCGCAGATGGGAACCTTGGATTCATGGGTTACTTTGATTCTGTCGTCCCAGGAAGCACGGCCTTCTGAAATCCATTTAGCCACACACATGAAAATCGGAAGTTTGATGACACTGGCAGCATTATACTGTTCGTTCTCCTGATACCCGAATTCTTCTCCTGTGGTTAAATCTTTATAGTAAAACCCTACGTGCCCCTTCTGCTTTTTCAGCATTTCCATGATTTTATCTATATACTCTCCGTTCATCATAACCTCCTGTTTTTAACTTGGAAATCGTAATAATGGTTCTATATTAACACATCCGGGACAATAAATATACGGTTTTATCGGATTTCATATTTATAAATTTCCTTAGCCCCGCCCTGGAATTACTTGCTTATTTTTACAGAATGAGCGATAATAGAAGATAGAGATTTCATGTCGAAATCAATGACAGGAAGGAAAAGGAGACCGGAAAATGAGTGACATGAGAATTGTGGATTTACACTGTGATACATTGATGGGAGGATGGCAGAATCCAGCCTGGAAACTGAGAGAAAATGAAGGTCATATCGACCTGATGAAGCTGAAGGATGGTCAGTCCCTGTGTCAGCTTTTCGCAGTATGGATTTCCAGAAGTGCGATGGAAACAACAAATCCGTATGATTATTACCGTGCTCTGGTGGATGTATATCACCGTGAAATGGATGCCAATACAGATCTGATTCTGAAGGCTCGCAGCTGGCAGGAAATTATGGATAATAAGGCAGCCGGAAAGATGAGCGGTATGCTGTCCATCGAAGATGGCGTATGTTTCGAAGGAAAAATTGAAAGAGTAGAGGAAGCTTACAGAGACGATGTCCGTATGGTTGGTCTGCTCTGGAACTATGAAAACGAAATCGGCTATCCATGCCGTGACGACAGGGAAGAACATCTGCGCGGACTGAAACCTTTTGGTTTCGAAGTAATCGAAGAAATGAACCGCCTGGGTATGATTATCGACCTGTCCCACTCTTCTGAAGGCGTATTCTATGATGTGGCAAAACACAGCAGACAGCCGTTTATTGCATCCCATTCCTGCGCACGTGCTTTGTGCAATCACAGAAGAAATCTGGACGATGCACAGCTGAAGATGCTGGGTGAAAAAGGCGGTGTAGTAGGCCTGAACTTCTATAACTGTTTCCTCAATGAAGACGACAGTCCGTTTACTTTTGACCGTGCTGCGGAACACTGTAAGCATATCGCAGATAAGGCCGGTATCGAAGCACTGGCACTGGGATCTGATTTTGATGGTATTGATGAAACCGGTGAAATGGTGGACTTCCGCAATATGCCGGTTCTGCTGGACTGCCTGAATAAATATTTTACCATGGATCAGATTGATATGATTGCAGGCGGCAATATTCTGCGTCTTATGAAAGATGTTTTAAAGTAACAGGAGGAGTGCATTATGGGTTTACCGAAAGACAGTAATTTGAATTTATATTCCAAGTGGCAGCCGGGGGAAAGAAACCTGATTACTGACGTTCCCGGTGTTAAGGTAGGAAACGTAACGGTTGAGGATGATGATAAGAACATTCATACCGGTGTTACCGCAATTCTTCCTCATGGAGGAAACCTGTTCCAGGACAAAGTGATGGCTGGCGTTTCTGTAATCAATGGATTCGGTAAGAGTATCGGTCTGATTCAGATTGATGAAATCGGCACTATTGAGACACCGATTATTCTGACGAATACCCTGAACATCGGTGTGGCATGGAATGCAGTGACAAAGTACATGCTGGCACAGAATGAGGATATCGGTCTTAAGACTGGTACCGTAAACTGCATAATTACGGAATGCAATGACGGCAGAATCAATGATATCCGTGGTCTTCACGTGACAGAAGAAAATGTGACAGATGCCATTGCAGCTGCTGATGTAGATTTTGAAGAGGGGGCTGTAGGCGGCGGTACCGGTATGGTATGTCTGGGCCTGAAGGGTGGTATTGGTTCTGCATCCAGAATCGTTCCGGTTGATGGTAAAGACTATACCGTGGGTGCACTGGTAATGTCCAACTTCGGCGGTGCCGGCAATCTGGTTATCGGAGGCAAACATTATAACACCAAGTGTTACAGCAACGAGGATCTGTTTGCAGGAAAGGACAAGGGGTCCATCATCATGGTAATTGCTACAGATATTCCTCTGAGCGAACGCCAGCTGAAGCGTGTGGCCAAGCGTGCCATGGTATCCCTGGGCCGTGTGGGTTCCTACTGCGGAAACGGCAGCGGAGATGTGGGGATTGCATTCACCACTGCAAACCGCCTGTCTCACTACAGTGATAAGAACATTCTGGATATGAAGATGTTCTATGATGAAGAAATAGACATGGTATTTGAATCTGCAGTGGAAGCTGTGGAAGAGGCGATTGTAAGTTCTCTGTATCATGCGGAAACCAAGGGTGGCGTACTGAAAAAGTCCTGGATGGGTCTGAAGGAATTCATGGAAACTTACGGAGATGGATTTGAGAAATAACGAGGGAAAGAACAAATGAAAAAGAAATATTTTATCAGTGCGGATATAGAGGGCTGCTGTGATGTGACTTCCTGGCATGAATGTGAAGTTGGCGGTGTGGGCTACAGTGAGGCATCCAGACAAATGAGTCTGGAAGTGGCTGCAGCCTGTGAAGCGATTCTGGAAGCTGGTCATGAAGTAGTGGTTCGTGACGGTCATGGTACTGCAAAAAATATTATTCACAGTTTGCTGCCAAAAGGTGTAAAACTGATGAGAGGCTGGGCATGTCATCCGGGAACCATGATGGCAGGCTTGGACAGCACTTATGACGGCGTACTCTATATCGGCTATCATGCTCCAGGCGGAAGCGACGGCAGCCCGCTGGCACATACCATCAGCAGCAGCCACATAAACTGGATTAAGGTGAACGGCCAGCTGGCATCGGAATTTTCGCTGAATTCTCTTTATGCAGAATGTCAGGGGGTAGCCCCTGTTTTCATCAGCGGAGACGCGGATATCTGCAGAAGGGCAGAAGATGAATATCCTGGAATCAGCACAGTAGCTACCAAGGACTGCCGCGGCAACTCCACTTTCAATCTTCATCCGGCAGATGTCTGTGATGCTATCAAGGCTGCCGTTGCAGAGGTGATGGTTCGTGAGGAAGAGCATCCGACTGCAGCACGTCCGGTTCCTGAAAAACTGGTACTGGAAGTGAATGTGCCGCAGCATCAGCAGGTACGTTCTGCATTGATTCATCCTGGGGTTACACAGGTGGATGATCACACAGTACAGTATACTGCAGATAATTTTACTGAAATGACACTGATCAGACAGTTCATTATGGGATAACATACGGGGACCTGCATATGAAAAAAAAGAGCAACATCATTTTAATCGGCATGGCGGGTGCAGGAAAGAGCACCACCGGTGTCGTGGTGGCGAAGATTCTGGCAAAGGATTTTATAGACGGCGATCTGGTCATTCAGCATGTTACCGGAAAGCCATTACAGACCATTATTAACGAAGAAGGCAATGACGGATTCCGTAAAGTGGAGGAAGAAGTTCTCTGCGGCATCAATGTGGAAAATACAGTCGTTGCACCCGGTGGCAGTGCCATTTATTATCCGTCTGTCTTTGAACACTTTAAGAAGGACGGTGTGGTAGTATTCCTGCATGTACCGGTTGAGGAAATCGAGCGGCGCCTGTCCAACCTGGCTACCCGCGGTGTGACCCTGGAACCGGGACAGACGGTTGCAGACCTTTATTACCAGCGTCTGCCGCTGTATCAGAAATTTGCAGATATCACAATTGATACAACAGGACTCTGCCTGGAAGAAACTGTGGCAGAGATTGTAAAAGCTGTTACTGAGGCAGAATAGCCTGACAGCAGAATAAGAGAGGAGAAACATCATGAGAAAAGTAGTAGCAACAACAAACGCACCAGCAGCAATCGGCCCTTACGCACAGGCTAACATTATCGGCAACTTTGTATTCACATCCGGTCAGCTGGGTATGGACCCTGCAACCGGCGAACTGAAGGAAGGTCTGGAAGCGCAGACTCACCAGGTATTCGCCAATCTGAAAGCAATCCTGGAAGAAGCAGGCACCAGCCTGGATAAGGTAATCAAGACCACCTGCTTCCTGCAGAGCATGGACGATTTCGCGGCAATGAATGCAATTTATGCAACTTATTTCGAAGGTGACATGCCATCCCGTTCTGCAGTGGAAGTAGCTAAGCTGCCAAAGGGCGGTCTGGTTGAAATTGAAGCGGTAGCTTACCTGTAAACTCAAGAAGTTCTAATTGAAGATTTATGGCGGATATGGTATAATATATGCAGTGCTTTTTTATGGGCAAAGTTAAACGAAAAGATAAGGCAGGAGAGATACTATGAGACCGGTATATAAACGTGTTTTGCTGAAGATCAGCGGCGAAGCTCTGGCAGGCAGCGACAAGTTCGGCATTAATGAAGAAATGACCAGAAAGGTTGCGAAGGAAATCAAGCAGATCCACGACCTGGGTGTGGAAGTGGCAATCGTAGTTGGCGGCGGCAACTTCTGGAGAGGAAGAACCAGCAAGGACATGGACCGTGCGACTGCGGACTATATGGGTATGCTGGCAACCGTAATGAACAGCCTGGCAGTGCAGGAATCCCTGCTGGCAATCGGTGTACCGGCCAAGGTACAGACATCCATTGAAATGAGAGAAATCGCGGAACCTTATGCGAGAAGAAAAGCCCTGTCCCATCTGGAACATGGCGATGTTGTCATCTTCGGTGCAGGCACCGGCAATCCGTTCTTCTCCACTGATACAGCAGCTGCTCTGCGTGCAGCAGAAATCGGTGCAGATGTGATTCTGCTGGCTAAGAATGTGGATGGCGTATATGACAGCGACCCTGCAATCAATCCGGATGCAGTGAAGTTCGATGAACTTTCCTTTATGGAAGTTATCGAAAGAGACCTGAAGGTTATGGATCTGACCGCAGCAACCCTGTGTAAGGACAATCATATTGCAATCCATGTGTTCGCACTGGCTGAAGAAGGTAATGTACTGAAGGCACTGACCGGTGAAAAAATCGGTACCATCGTTCGTTAAGTTAAGAGAAATCTTCGAAAATAAAAAATACATCAAAACAGGAGGCTCCCATTATGGAAACCATTAAGAAGAATCTGGAAGAAAGAAGCAAAAAGACGATTCACGTTCTGCACGAAGAACTGAACACTGTAAGAGCAGGCAGAGCAAACCCTGCACTGCTGGACAGAGTTATGGTAGATTACTACGGCTGTCCTACACCGCTGAAGAATCTGGCTAACATTTCCACTCCAGACCCAAGAACCCTGATGATCGCTCCATTCGATTCCAAGGCAATCGGAAACATCGAAAAGGGCATCAACATGGCAAATATCGGCATCAACCCTACTAACGACGGTAAGTGCGTTCGTCTGGTAGTTCCGCCTGTAACTGAGGACAGAAGAAAGGAACTGACCAAGACTGTTAAGAAGATGGGTGAAGACGCTAAGGTTGCAATCCGTAATCTGAGAAGAGATGCTAACGATCATCTGAAGAAGATGGAAAAGAATCACGAAATCACGGAAGATGAATCCAAGAAGGCTCTGGACGATATCCAGAAGATGACTGATAAGGTTATCAAGGAAATCGACGATATCGTTGCACACAAAGACAAGGAAATTATGGAAGTTTAAACAACTTCAGGAAATGTGGCTGCTGTGAAAGGCAGCCACATTGTTTCAATAAAGAGGGTAAGTTACCGATGACAGAACTGACTGAAAAGAAGAATGTGCCGCAGCATGTGGCCGTTATCATGGACGGAAACGGACGCTGGGCAGAAAAGAATGGTGTAAGCCGCCTGGCAGGACATAATGCCGGTATGCTGGCCATGAAAGAAATTGTAAAACGTGCCGATGTGATGGGCATTAAATATTTGACCGTGTACGCATTCTCCACAGAGAACTGGAAGCGTTCTCAGGAAGAAGTCGGCGGCATTTTCAACCTGCTGGTGAAATTCGTAGGCAGCGAGCTGGCGGAACTTCATAAGCAGAACGTGCGGGTCCGCATTCTGGGAGACTATTCCCAGGTGCCGAAAGCTGCAGTAAACAGCGTGGAAAAAGCTCTGAAGACCACCGACAGCAATGACGGTCTTCAGTTTAATATAGCATTGAATTACGGAGGACGACAGGAAATTCTGCGCGCCGTTCAAAACATCTCTGCCCGGGTGCAGGCCGGTGATCTGGCTCCTTCTGACATTACAGAGGACATGATTTCCGCAGCCCTGTATACGGGAGAAGAAAACGGCAGCATGCCGGATCCGGATCTGATTATCCGTACCAGCGGAGAAGAGCGTCTGTCCAACTTCCTGCTGTGGCAGTGTGCCTACAGCGAGCTGGCATTCACAGACTCCCTGTGGCCGGATTTCACACCGGATGAATTTGAAGAAATGGTCATTGCCTTTGGCAGCCGAAGCCGCCGTTTCGGCGGACGTTAGAAGCCGGGCAGACCGATTTTGAAAGGGGAATAAACGACAATGAAAACAAGAATTATTTCCGGCCTGGTGATGGCACCCCTGCTGGTGCTGGTATGGCTGGGGGGATACTGGCTCACTGCGGCAGCATTTCTCGTGGGGCTGATCGGTATCCGGGAACTGTATAACGGATTCGAAGCACAGGGAATTCGTCCGTCTAAGGAAATAGCCTATGTGGCCATCTGTGTGCTGTACCTGCTGAACATTCTCTGGCCGGCGAATCATGAGCTGCCGATGCTCTGGATTGTTCTCTGTGCCATGGCGTCTATGGTATATGGATTCGACGTGAACGGCCGTAAGAGTGAAGATACTATGGCGACTCTGTTTGGTCTGATCTACGTGGTATTTTTCTCATACCACATTGTATGGATTGACCAGCATGAACATAGAATAATGATATGGCTGGTATTCCTGACTGCATTCGGTACCGACATCATGGCATACTTTACCGGTATGGCTTTCGGTAAGCACAGACTCTGCCCGAACCTGTCACCAAAGAAGAGTGTGGAAGGTGCTGTAGGCGGCGTTATGGGAAGCATGATTCTCTGCGCAGTTTTTGGCTGGCTGCTGGGATACGGCGGAAGTGCACTGGCGTCCATTGTGGTGATTGGCTTCGTGGGAAGCATTGCTGCACAGCTGGGTGACCTGTCAGCATCTGCACTGAAGCGCCGTATGGGTATCAAGGACTACGGCAATCTGATCCCGGGACACGGCGGCATTATGGACCGTTTTGACAGTGTACTGTTCACTGCACCACTGATTTACTATACTATGACATTGCTGCTGTAATCCCAAAGGGAAGACATACAAGGAGAAGAACCAATGAAGAAACTTGCAATCCTGGGCAGTACCGGCTCCATCGGAACCCAGAGCCTGGATATTATCGATAAAAACCCCGGCCGTTTTCAGGTGGGGGTTCTGTCCTGCGGCCGCAGAACCGGCATGCTGACAGAACAGATTGAAAAGTACCGTCCGGCTATCGCCGTAACCGAACTGGAAGAAGATGCGAAGAAGGTTTCTGAAAACCTGAAGGCACGCGGAATCCACGGAACAGAAGTCCTCTGGGGACAGGAAGGCCTGAAGACAGCGGCGGCGAGCAGCGAGTGCGACATGGTGCTCAACTCCCTGCTGGGTATCAGCGGGCTGGCACCAACCATGGCAGCCATTGAAGCCGGAAAGGATATCGCTCTGGCTAATAAGGAAACTCTGGTAGCCGGCGGCAGCATCGTAATGGATGCGGCAGCACGCAAAGGTGTAAAGCTGCTGCCTGTAGACAGTGAGCACAGCGCTATTTTCCAGTGCCTGGAAGGCAACCAGAACCGTAAATTAAAGAAGATTCTGCTGACTGCCAGCGGCGGACCGTTCCGCGGCTGGACCAGAGAGCAGCTGGAAACCGTAACACTGGAGCAGGCACTGAAGCATCCGAAGTGGACCATGGGCAGAAAGATTACCATCGACTCTGCTACCATGATGAACAAGGGTCTGGAAGTCATCGAAGCCAAGTGGCTCTTTAACGTGGATGTGGATGACATTCAGATTCTGGTACATCCGCAGAGCATCGTACATTCCATGGTGGAATTTGAGGATACTTCTGTTATCGCACAGCTGGGGACACCGGACATGCGCATTCCGATCAGCCTGGCACTGGGCTATCCTGACCGTATCGCAAGCGATGAACCGAGCCTGGACTTCTTCGGAGCAGGAGCAAATCTGACCTTCGAAAAGCCGGATCCGAAAGTGTTCAAGTGTATCGCCATGGCCTACGAATCTTCAAGAGCCGGCGGCAGCTATCCGGTGGTGCTCAACGGTGCCAACGAAGTGCTGGTTGACCTGTTCTTAAACGGCAAAATCCGCTTCATCGACATTCCGGACACACTGGAACGTATTCTGGAAGCGCACAATCCGCAGTATCAACTGACACTTGATGATATTCTGCAGATTGATAAAGACATCAGAAGGGTGACTCTGGAAATGGCACCCGTGAAATAGAAAGGGGTATTATGACAACTGCAATACTTGCGATTATTCTGTTCTGCGTGATGATTTTTCCACATGAACTGGGACATTTCATCGCAGCCAGAGCAATGGGGATAAAGGTAAACGAATTCGCCTTCGGAATGGGGCCGACACTGTGGAAGAAGCAGGGCGTAGAAACTCTCTATTCCATCCGCCTGTTCCCAATCGGCGGTTTCTGTGCCATGGAAGGGGAAGATGGTGCAGAAGAAGATGAAAGCGGTCAGCTGATTGAACCTGATGAACGTTCCTTCAGTGCCAAGAAACCATGGCAGAAAATTATCGTTCTGGCAGCAGGATCCATTATGAACGTGCTTTGCGCCGTACTGATTATGACACTGGTGATCGGTATCAGCGGATTCACTTCCAATAAGATTGGAACTGTAACACCGGACAGCCCGGCTGCAATTGCAGGCATGGTTCCCGGTGACGAAATTGTAGAAATCAACGGAAATCAGGTGGAAACCTGGGAGGATGTTATCAGCTTCATGCCAAAGGACGATTCTGCAGTAAAGGTGAAGGTAGACGGCAAAGACGGAATCCGCAATCTGGAGCTGACACCGGTTCTGTCTGATGTTACGGACGAAACCGGCAAAGTGGTGGGACAGAGATATGTCATCGGCATCACCTCCAAAATCACTCACAATCCGGTGAAAGCTCTGGCAGCCGGGGCTCAGTCCACCTGGAATCTGGGAAAGATGATTTTCGAATCTCTGGGTATGCTGCTTAACGGAGAAGCTGGAGCAGATGACCTAACCGGACCGGTTGGTATGGTGCAGATGGTAAGCCAGTCTGTGGACTACGGATTCTGGTACTACGGATTCCTGACCGCCATGATCTGTGTGAACCTGGCCATTATCAATATGCTGCCGCTTCCTGCACTGGACGGCGGACGTATCATTTTCGTCCTGATTACCATGATTACCGGAAAGAAAGTCAGTGAAAAAATCGAAGGCACTGTGCATCTGGCAGGTATGGTTCTCCTGTTCAGCCTGATGATTTACGTATGCTTTAACGACGTGATAAGAATTTTCTTCAGCGGACAGTAGGCCGCAGGGAAGGAGAATAAAGATGAGTAAGAAAGTAATGTGCGGAGATGTTGCCATTGGCGGCGGCGCTCCCGTTTCCATACAGTCCATGACCAACGTGGACTCCCGCGATGAAAAGGCACTGGTAGAGCAGATTGCCCGCCTGGAAGACGCAGGCTGCCAGATTATTCGTATGGCCGTTCCTGACATGGAATCTGCAGAAGTCCTGGGCCGCGTAAAGCGCAAAATCCATATTCCGCTGGTTGCCGACATTCATTTTGACTATCGGCTGGCTATCGCTGCCATGGAACACGGTGCCGACAAAGTCCGCATCAATCCGGGCAACATTGGTTCCATCGACCGCGTGCGTGCCGTAGTGGAAGCAGCACGTCAGCGCCAGATTCCAATTCGTGTAGGCGTTAATGGTGGCTCTCTGGAAAAGGACATCGTGGAAAAGAACGGCGGGGTAACTGCAGAAGGTCTGGCGGAAAGTGCCCTGAGGAACCTGAAGCTGATTGAAGATATGGACTACGACAATCTGGTGATTTCCCTGAAATCCTCCGATGTTCGTATGAACTATGAAGCCCATAAGATTCTGGCAGCCGGCACTAACCATCCGATTCATATCGGCATTACGGAAGCCGGAACACCGGGAAGAGGCAAGGTGAAGTCAGCGGTAGGAATCGGAAGCCTGCTGCTTGCCGGCATCGGCGATACCATGAGAGTATCCCTGACTGCAGATCCCGTGGAAGAAATCTATTTTGCCAAGGAAATCCTGCGCAGCCTGGGACTGAGAAAGTCCGCCATCAACCTGGTATCCTGTCCGACCTGCGGCCGTACCAGGATTAACCTGGAAGGCCTGGCAAATGAGGTGGAACGCTACCTGGATGAGCTGGAAAGCACCTGGGGAGACCGTCCTGGCATCACCGTGGCAGTTATGGGCTGTGCGGTAAACGGACCGGGAGAAGCCAGAGAAGCCGACTACGGCGTAGCCGGCGGCGACGGCAAGGGACTGCTGTTTGCAAAGGGCGAGATCGTCCGCACCGTACCGGAAGCGGAAATTGTTCCGGCTTTATTACAGATGATTAAAGAGGGGATGTAATGAAAAATCTGATCGAGAAAGCCGTGGGCTGGGAGTCCATCGGTGATTATCCAAGAGAATCTTTTACATATACCATAGACCGTGCAGTCATTCAGAAAGAAACAGGGGTTTTGTCCATCGGCATGACCCTTAATTTCATCATGCCTCATTTAGATATGGAGAAGGTGAAAGCAAGCCTGATTCATAAGATTGACGGTATCAAAGGCGTGAAGTTTGACTATCACTATCAGAACATGATTCTGCGGACTGATGATATCGTGCGCCTGTTCATTCCTCACATGATTGAACTTGTCAACGGAGATTTTACGGCCATCACCAAGACCATCCGTACCGAGCATTTCACATGGGACGGAAAGAATCTGGCCATTGAGTCTCTGGGCAAAGTAGGCACAGAGCAGCTGAATCTTCATGTGTCCAAGCGTTTTAAGATGCTGCTGGATGACTATTTTGGAATCAAGGCAGAGGTTTCCTTCGTAAACAACGAAGACCTTTATGAGCAGATTCACGAAGAAATGGAAGCCGGTGAAAAACAGGACATCGAAGAGTCCATGAAGAAATACAAGGAAGCCAAAGCCAAAGACGCAGAAAAGAAACCGGCGGCAAACGGAGACGGCGGAAACGGCGGTTTTGGCGGAGGCGGCTTCGGCGGCAATGGCGGAGGCGGCAAGCAGGGCGGCGGTGGCTGGAGAAAGAAAGAAAAAGAACTTCCTGCAGAAGGCAACCGCATCATGGGTAAGGATATCGTGGGCGAAGCCAATACGGCCCTCATGGACATTGACCCATCTCTGGGAACTGTCATCGTGGAAGGCATCCTCTTTAAGAAGGAAAGCCGTGTCATCCGAAGCGGAAACCACCTGGTTACCATGCTGATTACTGACGAGCGGACCACCATCTGCTGCAAATGTTTTGCCAGTGAGACCAAGTGGGGCGAAATTGACAGCCTGCTGAGTCCCGGTACCGGTGTGAAAATCCGCGGGGAAGTTCAGTTCGATACTTTTGAAAACATGAACACCATCATGATGAAGGACATCGAAAAGACCGATAAGAAAATCGGTGACGACCGTGTCGATATGTGCGAGCTGGGTAAGCGTGTAGAACTTCACGCTCACACCAAAATGAGCATGATGGACGGCCTCAACGAAGTATCCGACATCGTGGGCAAGGCAGCAGCCTGGGGACATCCGGCCGTTGCAATCACGGACCACGGCGTGGTACAGGCATTTCCGGACGCAGCTAAGGAAGCCAAGAAACAGGCAGGCAAGGGACGCCCGATTAAGATTTTATATGGTATGGAAGGCTACGTTTTCGACGACAGCGACTGCATTCGAGAAGACGGCAGCATTGACTATAAACGCAAAGGCACCAACCACATCATTCTGATGGCAGCAACCCAGGAAGGTCTGAAGAATATCTACAAGCTGGTATCCTTCTCCCACCTGGATTA
>JAFYNS010000086.1 GCA_017556505.1 Bacillota bacterium
CAAGTACGGACGTGACCTGGTGGAAATGGCCAGAGAAGGAAAGCTGGATCCGGTCATCGGAAGAGATGCAGAAATCCGCCATGCCGTGCAGATTTTGAGCAGAAGAACCAAGAACAACCCGGTGCTGATTGGGGAACCCGGAGTTGGTAAAACTGCCGTGGTGGAAGGTCTGGCGCAGCGAATCTTAAACGGAGATGTGCCGGAAGGTCTGAAGGATAAGACCATTTTCGCACTGGATATGGGTGCACTGATTGCCGGTGCCAAGTTCCGCGGTGAGTTCGAAGAACGTCTGAAGGCGGTTTTGAACGAAGTGGAAAAATCCGAAGGAAGAATTATTCTGTTCATAGATGAAATTCACAATATTGTAGGTGCAGGCAGAACGGAAGGATCCATGGATGCCGGCAATCTGCTGAAGCCGAAACTGGCAAGAGGGGAACTGCACTGCATCGGCGCCACTACATTGGATGAATACAGAAAATATATTGAAAAAGATGCAGCACTGGAACGTCGTTTCCAGAAGGTGCTGGTAGATCAGCCGACGGTGGAAGATACTATTTCCATCCTGAGAGGGCTGAAGGAACGTTTTGAAATTCACCATGGCGTGAGAATCACGGACGGTGCACTCATTGCCTGTGCGACTCTGTCTGACCGTTATATCAGCGACCGTTTCCTGCCGGATAAGGCCATCGACCTGATGGACGAAGCGGCTGCCAGAATCCGTACGGAAATCGACAGCATGCCTGCGGAACTGGATGAAATCAGCCGCAAGATTATGCAGCTGGAAATCGAAAAGCAGGCTCTGGGAAAGGAAACCGACAAGGCCTCTGCAGCCCGTCTGGAAACCCTGGAAAAGGAACTGGCCGCACTGAAGGAAGAAAACGCTTCTATGCGCGCCCAGTGGGAAAATGAGAAGAAGGGCATCGCCGACGTAAAGGTCCTGAAGCAGCAGATTGAAGATGTGAAGCATCAGATGGAAGATGCAGAACGTAAATACGACCTGGAAAAGCTGGCACAGCTGAAGTACGGTGTTTTGCCGGAACTGGAAAAGAAGCTGGAAGAAGAAAAGCTCAGAGCAGAGGGCGGTACAGGTGCTGATGGTGCAGGCCAGGCGGACCGTCTTCTGAAGGAAGAGGTCACAGAAGAAGAAATCGCTGAAGTGGTATCTGGCTGGACCGGCATTCCGGTGGCGAAACTTGTCGAAACTGAAAGAGATAAACTTCTGAGACTGGGCGAAATTCTCCATAAGAGAGTCATTGGTCAGGATGAGGGCGTGACAGCAGTGTCCGAAGCTATTTTGAGAGCAAGAGCGGGCCTGAAGGATGAAAACCGTCCAATCGGTTCCTTTATCTTCCTTGGACCGACCGGTGTCGGTAAAACAGAACTGGCCAAGGCACTGTCCGAATCACTCTTTGATACAGAAAAGAATATTATTCGAATCGACATGTCTGAATACATGGAAAAGCACTCCGTTTCCAGACTGGTAGGTGCGCCTCCGGGATATGTGGGCTACGATGAAGGCGGTCAGCTGACTGAGGCTGTAAGACGCAAACCTTACAGCGTCATCCTTTTCGACGAAATTGAAAAGGCGCATCCGGATGTGTTCAACATTCTGCTGCAGCTGCTGGACGACGGCCGTCTCACAGACAATCAGGGCAGAACTGTGGACTTCAAGAATACCATCGTTATTATGACTTCCAATATCGGTTCTTCATACCTGCTGGATAATATGAAGGCAAATGGTACAATTGATGAAGATGTGAAGGAGCAGGTGACCGGCCAGCTGAAGAACTACTTCCGTCCGGAATTCCTGAACCGAATCGATGACATCATCGTATTCAGCCCGCTGACTCTGGAGCAGATCAGCCGCATTATCGAGCTGTCCCTGAAATCTCTGGAACACCGCCTGGCTGACCGGAATATGGGCCTGGTGCTGACTGATGAGGCTAAGGCATTCATTGCATCGGAGGCATACGACCCGCAGTACGGTGCACGTCCTGTGAAGCGTTACCTGCAGAAGCACGTGGAAACAGAGATTGCGTCCATGATTATCCGCGGCCAGCTGGTGGACGGCGGCAAAGTAATTATCGAAACAGAAGGGGAAGGCGATGAACGCTGCCTGAAGTTCAGACCGCAGGATATGCTGGTATAATGCTGAATGCTGAAAATACTCCTTTTTGATTGATTTATGTGAAAAGGAGTACATTTCAGAGTAGCATCGGCTTAAATTTAATAAGAAACAAATAAAAAGGTACTCCTTTTGCAGAGGTTTCAGCAAAAAGGAGTACTTTTTATATTTATGATTATCGCTTCGTGTGTAAAATCAGATAATTTTATACTCCTTTTTTACTGAAAACAGCAAAAAGGAGTACTTTAGCGGAACGGATCCATTCTATTTTCTTCGAATCATGGTCTTCAGCATGTGAATTTCAGCTGCTTCAGCACCGGCTTCCGGATTTCGGGTCATGAAAGCATGGAAGATGGCACGGTGCTCTTCCAGAACGGTGGTCAGGTAGTTGGCCGGGTAACGGCTGCTGGATGCAGCGTACTTCAGGTAGAAGTTGTATCTGTGCAGCGTCTTTTCCATTTCACGGTTGTGGCATGCACGGTAGATGATGGTGTCGAAACCGTTGTTGATGCGGAGCATTTTTTCCAGGTCATCACTCATGGTGTAGAATTCCATGAACTCAAAAGTCTGCTGAAGCATGTCCAGTTCATCATCGGTGATGCGCTCGATGGCCCAGCGGATGCACTGAACTTCCAGGGCGCTTTTCATTACATAAAAGTCATCGATATTCTGTTCGGTGAATCCTTTCACGAAGGCTCCGCGGTTCGGAATGGTTTCAATGAGACCTTCTGATTCGATTCTCCGCAAAATCTCCCGGATCGGTGTTCTGCTGATCCCGTACTTGTCGCAGAGGTCCTGTTCTACGATACGCTGACCGGTACGAAGTCTGCCGGAAAGTATTTCAATCTTTATTTCTTCTTCTATTTTCTGTGCTTTCGTCTTTTTTTCCTGATAATCGTTGCTCAGGAAGTCCAGGTTCATCATTGGCATAGTGAAAATCTCCTGATAATATAAGTGGATTGTATACAATTTAATTTATCATATCATGTCGAAATATGTTCGTCAAGTGAAGTGTTTTATGATATAATATTAAGATTAAAGAGGTGAAATTATGGTTAAAAATGAAGATATAAAAGAAATATTAGACAGACTGGAAGCACAGTATCCGGAAGCGGAATGTGCCCTCCATCATCAGAACGTTTTCCAGCTCATCGTGGCAGTGGCACTGTCTGCACAGACCACGGACAAGAGCGTGAATCAGGTGACGCCGGCACTCTTTGAGGCTTATCCTGACGCAGAAGCACTTGCGGCTGCGGAACCGGCTGAAGTGGAAGAGTACATTAAGCGTATCGGCATGTACCGCACGAAAGCGAAAAACATCGTCGGCCTTGCAAAATCTCTGGTGGCAGACCATAACGGCCAGGTGCCGGAAGATTACGACGCACTGGTGGCACTGCCCGGTGTCGGCAGAAAGACGGCCAATGTGGTTCTGTCTGTAGGATTTGGTCATCAAAGGATTGCGGTAGATACTCACGTATTCCGTGTGGCTAACCGTATCGGCCTGGTAGAGGCAAAGGATGTATTGAAGACAGAACTGGGACTTATGGAACGGATACCGGAAGAACGATGGTCCAGAACCCATCATAGTCTGATTTTCCATGGACGCCAGTGCTGCGATGCACGGAAACCACAGTGTCAAGCCTGCGTGATTGCAGAGTTTTGCGAATACTTGAACAAAACGGAAGGATCGTCTTATGAATAACCGTCTGGATAAACTGGTCAGCCAGCTGCAGAATCAGCTCCGCTCCATTAATGCGGAAGCAGAGGCCTGGAAGGCACAGAACGAAGAAAAACTGAAAAATACCATCAGCATTAAGACAAAGGAAACTTCTGCGCCGCTGAAGGCATTAAAAGCAGAACTTCTGGATTTTGAAAGCAAACAGTCCACGATTAAGAAGTACTATACTGCCTACTTTGGCGAGGCCTCTCCATCTGTACAGAAATCAACTTACTGCCAGCCTGTTCCGGTGAACATGACTCTGTATAAGAATCAGCTTGCAAATTCCAATGTGAAACAGGCTGCTGACAATATTGTCAACATGGCACGCGGCAATCTGAAATATCTGGATATTCAGATTGATGAACTGAAGGGAAAGATTCATGCACTGGAAGGAGCAGGGGATCAGGCAAAAGAAGAATTGAACCTGCTGGATGAGCAGCTTCGCTTACAGTATGAGAAACGTTATCTTGATGTTCTCATGTCTGAGGATGTGCTTCAGCTGAAAGAAGAAATCCATAATGCCAGAAGTGAATGTATGGAAGCGGACTGGGAGCGTTTTTCCTATGTTTCTCCGCAGGAAAAAGGCAACCGTATTATGATTGGTAATGCACTTTATGACATGCCGCTGCCGGAATACATGCACGAACATGCACGCATTCCTGAGTTCTGGAAAGATGGCAGAGCAGAAGTTCCGGTATGTGTGCCGCTGGACCATTTTCACTTGATTGTGAATTATCATGTGAACCAGTCTATGATTACGAAAGAAGGTATCCGTACCATCATCGGCAACCTGCTGAAGCAGATGCCTGCCGGCAGTGTACGTGTATATCCGATAGATTTGGAGACATTTAACGGCTCTTCCTTCGGCGGACTGGTACAGTTATCGGATCCGGCACCTGCATTTATGGCTCCGGTTCCTTCAAATGAAAACCAGCTGCTAAAAACTTTAAAAGAAATCTATGATGATGCAGTGAAAGCATCTCAGAAGATGACCGGATATCGGACCCTGGAAGAATACAATGCAGAAGCGGCTGATGGCGAGAAGCTGAGCCGGAAGGTAATAATTGCTTACGGCTGCCCGGAACGGCTCAGCAGTATGGCACTGGAATACCTGGAGCGTATTTATCACATGTCTGCACAGTGTGGAATATCCATTATCGCCGTACATAATTCAAATACAGATATCGGTTCATCACGGGTAAAATCATTTTATCAGAATCTTGCCAGTACGGGCCTTGTCATTGACTGTAATCCGGAAGGTCAGTTCGTAACAGAAGAATGTGCTCCTTTCCGCTGGCTCGGCGGACTGCATGCATTTTCTGAAGAAACAGTGGATGCGGTGCGTGATGCATATGGTGCGGCAAAGCCTGTCAGTACCGGTGACAGTCAGTCGATTGAAGACTGCTTTAAAAATATCAATCATAAACGGGGCAACCGCCGTTTAAGTCTCGCCTTCGGTGTGGATGAAGAAAATCGTATAAAAAAGTTCGATTTTGAAGAGATGAACTTTGCAGCTTATATTTCCGGTTCTGCTGGCTGCGGTAAATCCAGCCTGATGCACTCTCTGATTGCTGGAATCTTACTGAATTATCATCCGGAAGATATTGAACTCTGGCTGGTGGACTTCAAAATGACAGAATTCCAGCTTTATGCCAAGAATATGCCGCCTCATGTAAAGCGGGTAATTTTGGAATCTTCTGAGGAAGTAGTACTGGATCTGATTGACGAGCTTACGGATGTTCTGGAGAAGCGCACCAAGCTGTTCAGCAAATACGGCTTGAAGGATTTGATCAGACTTCCGGAAGAGTTCCGCATGAAGCATCTTCCTTTAATCATTGTCATGGTGGATGAGTTCGCTACAATGACACAGATTATCCGGAATGCTCCTACATCGGGAAATCTGACCTATGCAGAAAAACTGGAAAATCTTCTTGCTAAAGGCCGTGCCCTTGGATTCCGCTTTATATTCGCAGACCAGGCCTATGAAGCAGGCGTTCAAGGTCTGACTCCGAAGGCAAAGAACCAGATTGGACAGCGCTTTGCCATGGCTAACGTGAGTCAGGATGAAATGCGCGGTACCCTGGCACTTCCGTCTGCAGAATTAACTGACGAAGTAAGACACTGGATGTCCACACTGCCGCCGTTCCATGCTTTGACTTCTGAAAAGGAAGCTGTGGAAGGAACACTGGAAAATGTGGTCAGAGTACACCGCAGCAGAGTCGCTTTCGTACCGATGGAACGGATTGTTGAAATTACCAAGAAACTGAATGAAATGTATCATCCGGTTGCTTCTGCCAAAGAACTGACGGATGATTCCTTTATCAATAAAAATCCTCTGGTAGTAGACGGACAGAGAGTATATACATTCAGAGAAAGCAATAGGGAAATCCAGGCATGGGATGCTGCTCAGGATTATCCGCAGGAAATTCAGCGCCTCTATCTGGGCCGGCCATGTGCACTGCGGAAGCAGGCACCGGTGGAACTGAAGCCTGCACCCGGTGAAAACCTGCTGTTGATTGTGGAAACTCCGGATATGGCAGCCTCTGCAGTACTTTCAGCCATTGCAAGTGCTGAAATGCAGAATAAAAAAATTACTGTTCTGGCAGATCCTGTGGATCCATTTTACAGGAAATACCGCCGCCACTGGGAAATGTATGACTGCCTGACGGATATGGAAGATATTTGCGTAAAAATAGCAGAACTTCGTCAGCGTGTTGAAAGCAATGGATACCATAATGAGCTGATAATTTGCCTGGGTATATACAATATGCATCAGCTTTGGGAAGAGTATCCTAAGAAAAAGAAAGATTTCTCCTTCAATGTTCCGGTGGCACAGGACGTAAAACCGGTTCAGACTGGCAGTACACCGTCTCCGCTTGTAAGTCTTCTTGGGGATAAATTGATCAATGTGGCTGCAACGGCTGCGGCAGCGGAGGTAGATGATGATTTTATGGCACCGCTGAAATTCTCAACCGGATTCGACGAAGCAGATGAATGGGAAACAAATGAACCATCTGTTTTTGCAGATAGGGAAGATCAGCTGTATAACGCCATTGAAGACATTCGGTTCCTGTTTACAAAAGGACCGTCCAGAGGCTGTCATTTTGCAGCCGTGATGAGCCAGTACAGTGAATACAGGGAACTGAAGCTTCAGGAAAAAATGTTCCGTCACTTGATTTATGAAAATCTCGCCAAAGAAGAATTGGCAGATGTGATTGGATTCGGCAGATATGCCAGAATTCCGAACGGCGCATTGCGTTATGTGAGCAAAAAAGATGCCTTTTCCCTGCGGCCGTATCTGTGGCCGGGTCTTATCATTAACGGATGGACCATGGATGAAGAAGGATTTGCAGTGGAAGCTGGCGATGAGGATGATGAATTCATTTAGGGCCGGAAGGTTGGATTTTGTCAGGAAGGGCAGGAGAACAGCAATTTATGAAGAGAAAAGTACATATTACAAGAAAAGATGCCACTCCCAAGTATTCAGGTAAAGTACTGAATATCTGGATTGACAGCGATACACCGAATCCTCCTAATTACAAGCTGGCAGCAGGAAAAACCATTACTGCCATGAGTGTGAACGAAAAGGAACATTATCTGGTGCTTCAGCGTCCCGGATTCCTGGGCGGTGCAGTACAGCGTTATACAATCCCGACGGGAAGTGATGACCTGGAACTGACGGTTACCGTAAATGGCTACGGCCAGCTTTTCGTCCGCAAGAAGCCGGGCAAGAAGAACTCTTCTAAATCAGGAGGCAGTAAGACACCATCGGTTAGCACCACCCGTAATCTCTATGTGACTCGCGGAAGTGCTCTGGGTCATCTGCCGAATGTTCCAATCCGCATGGTGGTGGACGGTACGACGAGCAAGCAGCCGCTGCTTTATGAATTTGACCCGGATATGATATATACCATTACCATGGACAAGAAGATGCACGAACTGGTCTTCTTTTATCCAGATGTGCAGACCGGCGATCTGGTACTGAGAACTCTGGATGCGGGAAGCAAGGATGAGGCGTTCTATGTAGATTTTGATATAAACGGCGTGCTTGTCGCAATGCCATGTGAACTTCCGAAGAACCTGGCTGGAGGAAATGCTGCAGGCAGTTCCGATATTGCCTCTTCACCAACCACTGCGGCAGTGAAAGAATATATTGCTGATTATATTGACCCTGCAAAGGGTGCTCCTGTACCTGTTCTGCTTCATGCACTGAATACCTTTGAACACCTGCGCGTTTCAGTTGGTTCCGAGGCGGTGACATTCTTTGCGTGCCATAAAGAAATGGAAGACCAGAAGATTGCATCCTGTTCTTATGCCTTTGCCAATCAGAACCTGGCGGGTGCAGCGGGTACATTTACTTCCTTAAATACACTGGGGCAGAGAAATCAGCTGCTGACTGCCATCCGTGATTTCGTAAATAAGGAATGTCCGGGTGTCACCATGAAGGGAACGAAAATCATCCTGCAGGACGGTGCTGCATTGGACGGCGGTTCTGATGTGAAGAAGCCTTCCGGCGGTAAGAAGACCACAACGCCGGATCTGGAACATTCCCTGACTTACAACACCCTGAATTATGCGTTCATGACATACTTTGACGAAGAATCTGACTTTGCTTTTGACCTGAATAAGGTGGCGAAGACATGTTTCATGTCCGTGGAAGAAGATCGGGTGAAGGTAACCATCATGGCAGAAGATTTTGAGACGGCACAGGCTCTCCCTGATGCAGGCACTCAGGTGGTGGAATTCGTGTACAGTAAACTTGATACCAAGCCACTGCTGCAGCACAGTAAGGATATTACCCAGAAGGAATTGGACAATCAGTTCGACCGCCTGACCCGTGATGAAGACCGTCAGAGCATCATGGAAAACTTCCTGTACACCCTCAGCGGTATGCCGCATCTGATTGTGGAGGGCAATTCTTTCCGCAGCCGCCGCAAGGGTGAGGAACTGATTGATGTGGCACACTGTCTGACTACAGCGGCAATGAAGCACAAGATTATGAAGATGTTCTCCACGGACAGCAAGCTGGTGGATGTGCTTCGTTATGCCAACGTGGACTTCTGTCAGGTGGCAGCTTATTCAAGCTGCGTATCTTTCGTATACATAGACCAGAACGGTGATACCTGCGAAAAGTTCACCTATGATTTCAACGAGTTGGTTGGCGAAGAACTTCTGGAAGGAGACGACTGTTTCGGCGAGCTTAAGTTCGGCTACGAACAGGAAATGCTGTCCAACCTCATCGGCCGGGGTCTGGCCACACTGCCGCACCTGAATGTGGAATACGATGTATGGGTTCGCGTAAATCCGAATGTTATTTCCAAGGTCAGCGGTGTGTATCATAAGCCTGCGGAATCTGAAGACCCTGAGGAACCGGAACTCCCTGCAAAATCCACCCTGGCGGACTCTCCGACAACTCAGGGGTTGATTGCCCAGCTGGCGGATTCCTTTAAGGAAGGCGGTGCTTTTAATCTGCTGATGAAGACCATGCAGATTGAAAAAGCAATTCTCAATACAGGCAGCGAAGACATCTCCATCGGATTCCTGAAGACCGCACCGGACGGCAGCCTGAACGTGAGCGGTAATTTCGAACTGCAGTATAAAAACTTCGGTGCAGGTGAAGAAGATTCCTTCACCGAACTTGATATGGACCAGCAGGAAGAACTGGAAGAAATATTATGGAATGAGTTTCCTTTCTTGCGCCATTAGGAGGTTAGTATGAAAAGAACTACAAGAAGAATTTCCATTCTGAGAAGATCTGATACGGGCGGTCCCCTTGCAGGTAAATTTATGGCGATAAAAGTGGATGGAAAACTTGATAAAGAAGCATTACAGGATGGCTGGAGATATGTCTATACGAATTATGGGAAGAAATGCACCATTGTATTATATGGTCAGTCTCCTTATGGAATGGAAGAGCATTATGAAGTGCCTGCAGGAAACCAGGATGTGAACCTTGAAGTATGCTGGACCGGAAATAAGTATGTAATTAAAGAGGCTTTATCAAGAAAACTGACCATTCACAGAGATTCAGCCTGTCCGAAGTTTTATCTCCGTGTAAATGTTGGACATATACCGCTGCATCTTTTAGGAAGAAGTCTTGGTGCAGGGGATTCCGTATCTTTTCATATCGACACACTGGAGCATGATCTGGAACTGACCCCTCATGGATTTACAGATGGCACTTTGAAAAAGGTTACTGTTCCGGCTGGTGATGCTGACATTGATGCTTTTGTTACGGTAACTGCCACCAAGCAGGTTATCATAAAAGAGGCGGCAGCCAATGGCAAAAGCTCTGGAAACAATGCTGGCAAAGCAAAGCAGGAAAAAAACTTTTTACCGGGCGGACTCAGCGATAAGGAAATTCGTGAAGACCTTAGGAAACTTTTGAATCCGAATGATGGCTTGCTTCTGGCAAAACTGCGTCAGTGCAGCGGTAAGCCGAGATATCTTCGTGTGGATGTCAGAGGTGACGGCGTTTATTTCAGTCTTTATGAAGGATGCAGCTCTAAAAATGCAGCAATTCTGTACTATGATTACAAGAACTCCAGGATTACTCTTGACCGTTATGAAGACCGAAATGCTGTACTTCAGTTCATCCGTACATATGTGAACCACAGTACTGTTGGTCATGTTCTGAAGATGGAAGGACATGATATCTTCCTGAAAGAGGACTTTTTATCTGAAATTCCGAAAGAACCTGTAAAACCGAATCAGGTTCCAAATGTGCCGAAATCTGAACCAAC
>JAFYNS010000087.1 GCA_017556505.1 Bacillota bacterium
CTGATGTGGGGTGCTGTACCTTACGGCCCTTACTATGTAGACACCTATGAACCTGGTTCCAACGTAACCCTGAAGGCTAACCCTCACTACTCCACTTACTGCCCACTGGTAGAAAACAAGGGAGTAATGCCAGTAGAAGAAATCTTCGTTAAGTTCAACACTGAAGAATTCACCGCTATCGAAGAACTGAAGAGCGGCGAAATCGATTACTGGTCCGGCGTTACTCCAGATGCTATGAAGCAGCTGGAAGGCGTTGAAGGCGTAATTCTGAAGGATAAGACTTATCCTGAAATCGCGTTCATGGAAATCAACACAAGCGAAAACAGCATCTTCAATGATGTAAGACTGCGTCAGGCTCTGTGTCTGGCTATGGACAGAGACGCATTCTGCGAACTGACAGACGGTGCATCTCAGGCTGAATATGCTATGATTATTGATTCCATGCTGTACTACAATGCAGATGCAGAAAAGTACTTCGAAGAAAACTACGCAAACGACCTGGATAAGGCAATCGCTCTGTTAGAAGAAGCTGGCTGGACCGACACTGATGGCGACGGCTATCGTGATAAGGACGGTCAGATTCTGGAATTCGGTATGTATGCATCCACTGACAGCACAAGACAGATTATCGTTCAGGGTATGCAGGAACAGTTCAGACAGCTGGGCATGAAGATGAATGCTGAAGCAATCGACTGGAACTACGTACATGAATATCTGTATGCTGATGATTACGATCTGGGTATCCACTCCTTAGGCTGGATGGAACCAATCCTGATCTTCAACAGCTGCTTCGACGACAAGGACGCTGCAAACAACACTCCAGAATACATGGATAAGGTAAATGCAGTAGCTGCAACCGTAGATGACACAGAACGTTCTGTAGCATTAGGCGAACTGCAGATTAATGATCTGTATCCAGAATGGAACATGATTCCTCTGTACAGCCCTAAGAACTACATCGCTCACACTGAAGCAATCACTGGCGTAAACATTCTGCCAAACAGCTTCATTTACTGGAACGACCTGAACCTGGCACAGTAACAGGAACGAAAAACAAATTTTTTAACGGAACACTTTTTCAAAGAAAAAGCGAAGACGCTAAAAGCTGACAACTGAACATTGAGAGAAAAGAAACCCCGGAGTGCATCTGCACTTCGGGGTTTTGCATTGTTCGACACGTGTATTGTACTTTTGACAAAACATGACTCGAAGGGGGTTGACTTTTTCACAGTAAAGCGGTAGAATGAATTTATGAGTTTCGCTTTATCGGTTTATTAAAATAAAGCAGGAGGGCGGACGAAATACAGAAAGGGCGATGACATGACAGTTAAAGAGATTTTGAAAGACTTGGTGGAAATCAACACCATCAAGGACAAATGCAATAAAGAAATTATGGATTATATTGAAAACTTCGTTACTCCACTGGGATTCGAAGTTGACCGGAGAATGAATCCGGATACAGGCAAGGAGGTCCTGGTAGCCACTTTCGGAGACAATCCGACACTTGGCTTCCTGGGTCATACCGACACCGTGGATATTACAGAAGGATGGACTTACGATCCGCTGACCATTACGGAAGAAGACGGCAAGCTGTACGGTCTGGGCACCTGTGATATGAAGGGCGGCATCGCTGCAGCACTGTATGCAGCTTCCATTGCACCGCTGGATGAAATCAAGGCGGCCGGAAAGGGCATCAAGATGTACTGGACCTATGACGAAGAAATTTTGTTTGGTGGTATTTACGATCTGGTGAGAAGCGGTGAACAGTTCCCTGAACACGTTCTGGTATGCGAACCAACCGATAACATGCCGGAAATTGGTTCCAAGGGTATTCTGGAATACATCTTCACCTTTAACGGCGTAACGACCCATTCCAGCCGTCCGATTGAAGGAAAGAGCTCCAACAAGAATGCAGTGAAGTTCCTGAATAAGATGATGGAAATCGAAGATAAGCTGCGGGAAAATCATCATCCGCTCTTCAGCGTACCCCGCTCCACCATGAACATCGGTATCATGGAAGGCGGTACTTCCATTAACAAAGTACCCGCCAGGACCACCATTTACCTGGACTTCAGAATCTGCGACAGCGCGTCCGAATACCCGATGATCAGACAGATGACTGACGAAGCTCTGAAGGAATTCGATGCATCCTACGAAATTATCAATGACGTACCATCTTTCGTTAATACCGGGAACAGAATCGCATGGTACGAAGAAATCTGCGGCAAGAAAGCAGAAACCGGAAACGGTATCACAGAAGCATCCTTCTTTGAAGGGGACCGTATCATCGTGGGACCGGGCCCAATGGTGGCGCACCAGTTCAATGAACACGTTACAGAAGAATCTTTAAATAAATCTGTAGAAATCTATCTGGCAGCAATTAAGAAAGAATGCCTGTAGGAGGAATTATCATGAACGAAAAGAAAGAAAAGAAACAAATTAAGGCCATTGACCCGATTATCATTATTATCGGCATTGTAATTGCAGCAGCACTGTGTACCTGGATTCTGCCGGGCGGCTCCTTTGAAAGAGCAGTGGATCCTACCTCCGGTGCAGAACTGGTAGTGCCTGGTACTTATCAGGCGACAGAAAAGAATCCTATCAGCTTCATGGGCTTCCTGATGTCCTTTACCCTGGGGATGCAGAAGGCTGGCTCTATCATTTTCTTCCTGCTGATTGTAGGCGGCATGATGGAAATTATCAAAGCCACTGGTGCACTGCATGCCGGTATCGGAAACCTGGTTAAGGTGCTGGGCAACAAGCAGCTGCTGATGATTCCAATCTGCATCATCGCATTCTCCATCATTTCCTCCACAGCAGCCTGCTGTGAAGAATATCTGGCATTCCTGCCGCTGATGTATGCGGCCTGTGTAGCCTGCGGATTTGACTCCTTCGTGGCAGTAATGCTGCTGATGGGCTCCTCTGCAATCGGTTTCGCAGCTGGTCCTGCCAATGCATTCACCACCGGTATTGCACACGAAATCGCAGGTCTGCCTACCTTCTCCGGTATGGGTCTGAGAATTGCACTGCTGGTAGTTCTGAACATTGTAACTATCGCATTCTTATTAAGATACGCAGCTAAGATTAAGAAGGATCCAACCCTGAGCCCTATGTATGAAATCGATAAGGCTAACGCACAGCCAATCGACGCAAGCGAAGTAAAGCCTCTGACTCTCCGTCAGGCACTGGTACTGGCTGTATTCCTGGGTGGATTCGTTGTAATTGCGGTTCTGGTTATCACCAAGGGCTACTACATGGATGAAATTTCCGCACTGTTCATCATCATGGGTATCCTCTCCGGGGCCATCGGCGGTCTGGGAATCAACGATATGGCCAAAGCTCTGGTAACCGGTGCAAAGGATATGATGTATGCGGGCTTCATGGTAGGTCTCTGCCGTGCTGCTACCAACATCATGAGTGATGCAAACGTATTCGATACTTTAATCAATGCTGCAGGCAACCTGCTGCAGGGCATGAACACCAACATCGCAGCATGCGGTATGTACATCTTCCAGACTGCGTTCGACTTCCTGGTACCTTCCGGTTCCGGTCAGGCTTCCATCACCATGCCGTTCATGGCACCTCTGGCTGACCTGCTGGATATGACCAGACAGACTGCAACTCTGGCATTCCACATGGGTGACGGTTACACCAACGTTATCTCCCCAACTTCCGGTACCTGCATGGCTGCACTGGCAGTATGCAACATTCCTTGGAGCAAGTGGATCAAGTTCATCGCGCCTCTGTGGGCAATCTGGGCAGTAGTATCCTGCGTATTCATGGTTATTGCAGTACAGATCAACTACGGTCCGTTCTAAGCAAAATACGTCAGTCTCAGACTGAATCGATAAACTCAAAAGCCGGCAGAGCCTGCCGGCTTTTTTATATCCTCGGCTGCAGTGGATTTTATTGACGGGAAGCGGGATAACCGCTATAATAAGAACAGTTATTATTTATTTTGGAGGATGTAATGTTTCACAAAGGCGAATCCGTAGAAGATTATCTGGAGACCATACTGAGACTGAGTAAATACCTGCCGCAGGTACGTTCGATCGACATTGTTCATGATACCGGCTATACCAAGCCGAGTGTCAGCGTGGCCATGAAGAACCTGCGCCAGAAGGAATATATTGTGATGGACGAAAGCGGTTACATCACACTGACAGAAGAAGGACGTGCCATCGCAGAGGCGACGTTTGAGCGCCATCAGGTGATTACCCGTCTGTTTGTTAACCTGGGTGTGTCCGAAGAAGTGGCGGCAGAAGATGCCTGCAAGGTCGAACACGTACTCAGTGAAGAAACCTTTAATGCTCTGAAGAACCATCTGGGGCGGTATGGAAAATAGATCGTCAAGTAATGGACGGCGTGACTTCGGTCACGCCGTTTTTTATTGCGGCAACCGATGAGACACCCTCCATGACCGAAGAGGCAAGAATCAACATTTTCTCCATGCAGTCTGCTATGATAGACTGCGAAAACAAACTGAAATGGAGGATCACATATATGTGGGCAATTAAAACGACAGGCCTTACGAAGCGGTATAAGAATCTGACTGCTGTGGATGTGCTCAGCCTGGAAATTAGGCAGGGCGAATTATTTGCACTCCTTGGTGTGAACGGTGCAGGGAAGACCACTGCCGTCAAAATGCTTTCCTGCCTGACGAAACCATCAGAAGGGGATGCTGAGGTGGGCGGATACAGTATTCTAAAGAATCCGGAGCAGGTAAAACGATTAATCGGCGTATCCCCTCAGGAGACAGCCGTGGCTCCAAACCTTTCCGTGGAGGAAAATCTGCAGCTGATCTGCGGAGTTCACGGATTTAACAGGGAGAAAACGGAAACGAAAATCAGAGAACTTACCTCTCAGTTCTCTCTGGAAAGTGTTCTTAAGAGAAAGGCTGGAAAGTTATCTGGCGGGTGGCAGCGCCGTGTCAGCATCGCCATGGCACTGATCAGCGAACCGGAAATCCTCTTTCTGGATGAACCCACACTGGGGCTTGATGTAATCGCAAGACATGATCTCTGGGAAGCAATCCGGGATTTGAAGGGAAGGGTGACCATCATCCTGACCACCCATTACATGGAGGAAGCCGAGGTCCTTTCTGACCGCATCGGAATTATGAAAAGCGGCAAGCTTCTGGCGGCAGGAACGGCAGAAGAACTGAAGGAGAAGGCGGGAACGGCAGATTTTGAAAAGGCCTTTGTATCAATTGTGAAGGAGGGGGAAGTATGAGGATGATGACTTTCGCGAAAAGATGTACGAAGGAGATTTTGAGGGATCCGCTCAATCTGGGATTTGGCCTGGGATTCCCGCTGGTTTTGCTGCTCCTTCTCAGTACCATGCAGAAAAACATTCCGGTGCACCTGTTTGAAATCGATACTCTGACACCGGGAATTACCGTGTTCGGGCTCTCTTTTATGACGCTTTTTTCTGCAACACTCATTGCCAAAGACCGGGAAAGCGCGTTTCTGCAGCGGCTGTACACTACACCGCTCAGAGGAATTGATTTTATCCTGGGGTATATGTTGCCCATTCTGCCCATCGCCATCGGACAGACGGCAGTCTGCTATCTGTTTGCAGTTCCTTTGGGACTGACTGTCCGTGTGGATATCCTTTATGCTATAATTGGGATAATTCCTATGGCTGTATTTAATATTGCACTTGGGCTTCTGTGCGGCAGCGTGCTGGGTGTGAAGCAGGTTGGCGGAGTCTGCGGTGCTTTGCTGACCAATCTTTCCGCATGGCTTTCCGGTGTATGGTTTGATCTGGAACTGGTGGGAGGATTTTTCGAGAAGCTGGCGGGTGTACTGCCCTTCGTTCATGCAGCCAAACTGGAAAAGGCATTATTCAATGGAGATTTCAGGCTTGCAGCTTCACATGTCCTGCCGGTTCTGCTGTACAGTGTACTGATAACGGCAGCGGCTGTGTTCTGCTTCCTGAGACAGATGAAAAAACAGTAAGGAGTCGAGACGATGAAATACAGGCTCATTATCGACAAAGATGCAGAAGAGGAGATTATCGCTGTCGTTCATGCACCTTCCTCTCTGACGGAGGAGATTGAGAATCTTGTGTGCAGTTTTTCCGGTGCCGACAGCATTATGGGATACCGGGATGATGAGATGCGGAAGCTGGAGTTCCAGGAAATAGAATGCATTACTATTCTGGACAGAAAGGTTATCGCCATCGATACGCAAGGCACCCGGTACCGCATTCAGGAACGGCTCCGGGATCTGGAGGCCGTTTTGCCTTCCTATTTTATCCGAATTAACAAATCCACCCTGGCCAACGAACACCGCATTCAGCGGTTTGATGCGGTCTTCAGCGGAGGCGTAGATGCCGTATTCCGGTGCGGATACCGGGAATACGTTTCCCGACGGTGTTTTGCGGAACTCAGAAGGAGGTATGAAGGAAAATGAGAAAGAATATTTTGGAATTTATTCGCCGCGGTTTGATTGCCTGTGGGTTCGGTCCCATGATTCTGGCTGTACTCTATCTGATTCTGCAGAATCAGGCAGGATTGGAGACTCTGACTGTAAATCAGGTTTGTATCGGTATCTTTTCCATATCTGCACTGGCCTTTATTGCCGGTGGTATGAATGTGGTTTATCAGATTGAACAGCTGCCTCTCATGTGGGCCATTCTGATTCATGGCTGTGTGCTGTATTTCAGCTATCTGGGGACTTATCTGGTCAATGACTGGCTGGAATGGGGCAAAGCACCGATTCTGGTGTTCACCGGCATATTTGTACTGGGCTATCTGGCGGTCTGGGCAGTGATTTATTCCCTTACCAGGAGAAATACAGAGAGGATTAATATGGCCCTGAGAGAAAAACAGCAGAAAATAATTGATTAGTTTTTCCAGTGAAAGCTTGACAGAACGGTTAGAACATGCTAACTTATAACGGTAGTTAGTTAAAACTAATTGGGGCGTTTTGCAAGAGGAAAAAATGATGAGCTTATTAAGTGCACAGTTAGGCGAAGAATATATTGTCCGTGATATCCGTACAGACGACGATGAACTGAATTCATTTCTGTTCTCCCTGGGCTGCTACAGCGGCGAACCCATCACGGTAGTAAAGCAGACAAGAGGCGGCTGCGTTGTATCCATCAAGGACGGCCGTTACAACATCGACAGACAGCTGGCAGATGCCATCTGGGTCGAATCTTAATCAGATAAAAATAAGAGTGGCGCTTCGGTGCCACTACTTTTATGAAATATGGTTAGTATACACTAACTACGAAAGAACGAATACATAAGGGCAAGAACCCAAGCATAGACATTTTGAGAAGAAAAACAGAAGGAATTCAAATGAGAATTGCATTAACCGGCAATCCAAACAGTGGTAAGACAACCATGTTCAATGCCTAACCGGCCGCAACGAAAAGGTGGGCAACTGGGCAGGCGTAACCGTAGACAAGAAGGAAAGCCCAATTAAGAAGAATTTTTATGATGGTGCAGAGGAGCTGACGGCAGTGGACCTGCCGGGTGCGTATTCCATGTCCCCGTTCACATCGGAAGAAAGCATCACCAGCGCATACGTTAAGAACGAGCGTCCGGATGCAATTATCAATATTGTGGATGCTACCAACCTGAGCCGAAGTCTGTTCTTCACCACACAGCTGATGGAACTGGGCATTCCGGTGGTTGTGGCTCTGAATAAGAGTGACGTAAACGCGAAGCGAGAAACAAAGATCGATGCGGCGGCACTGTCCGCCAAGCTGGGCTGTCCGGTGATTGCAACCGTGTCCACTTCTGTATCCGATAAGGGTCTGAAAGAGGTGGTTAAGGCTGCGGTAATGTTCGGCGTGTTCGATATTTCTCAGTCCAGTCTGGGACCATGGATTGCAGATACTCTTGTTGGCTGGATCGAAGGTTTCCAGGAAACTGCAGCAGGCATGGTGGAAGGCGCTTCCCCATTCCTGCAGGCTCTGCTGATTCCTCTGGGCATCGGTACATGGCAGCTGGCAGCGGCGGCTGTTACCGGCTTCATCGCCAAGGAAAACGTAGTTGGTACACTGGCTGTTGTATACGGCATCACCAATTTTATCGATACAGAAGAACTGGCACTCATGGGCGGTGCTTCCGAAGTTGCTGCAGCAATGGGTCTCACCTCTGCTGCAGCACTGGCATGTCTTATGTTCAACCTGTTCACTCCGCCTTGCTTCGCAGCAATCGGTGCCATGAACTCCGAAATGCAGAGCGGCAAGTGGCTGGCAGGCGGTATTGCACTGCAGCTGGGAACCGGTTACAGCATCGGCTTCCTGGTATACCAGATTGGTACCCTGATTGCTACAGGTTCTGTAGGCGTGGGCTTCATTCCTGGACTGATCGCAGTTGCGGCAATGGCAGGCCTTGTGGTATACTTAATTCATAAGACCAATAAGGAAATTGCAGTGGAATACAAACTGAAGAAGGCTGCTTAATTTCCCGGCAAAATATTTCAGAAAGGGGTTACGTGTATGATTGACATTATCGTTGGTGCGGTACTGGTGATTCTGATTGGCGCAGCAATCGCCTATATCATAAGAGAAAAAAAGCGTGGTGTGGCCTGTATCGGCTGTCCGGCGGCAGGAACCTGCGGTGCGAAAAAGCATCCGGGAAGTGCCGGCTGCAGCTGCGGCGCAGCGCTGGAAGAGTCCCTGGATGAAATTCGAGAAGCGGTCCACGGAGGTAAATAGTATGAAATTTGTTATTGCAGATGATCCGAGAAATCCAAACGAAGTGATTAACTATATTTACGCATTTAAAGAACTGGGCGTGAGAGATATCTTCCCGTCACTGGACCCGAAGCAGCTGGAAGATGCGGACGGTATGATTTTGCCGGGAAGCGTGTGTGATATCAATCCGGCACTGTGGGGCGAAGAAAACACTCACTGCAACGGAGTCAATGATGCCCTGGATGCCGGCCAGACGGCCATGATGGATAAGGCCATCGAGATGGGGATTCCGGTCATCGGCATGTGCCGCGGCATTCAGTTTATCAACGTGTATTTTGGCGGCGGCCTGATTCAGCACCTGAATTCCTTCTTAGCTCACCGCTATTATATTCCGGACCGTTATCACCGTGTACTCTTCGAAGAAGGGTCTTTCCTGCAGGAACTGTACGGCAGCAATGAGCTGATGGTAAACTCCCGTCACCACCAGGCTGTTGGACGTATCGGCAAGGGACTGAAGCGGATTGCACGCTGGGAACCTTGTGAGTGGGAACATCCGCAGGAAGACTGGGAAACAGAAACCACCGAGGCTCTGCAGCATGAAACGCTGCCGATTATCGGCCTGCAGTGGCATCCGGAACGCTCCTGGTGCTTTGACTACGACGAAAAGAAGGCCAACGGAGAAAAGATGCTGAAGTATTTCATGAATCTTTGTGAAGAAACCAGAGCGAAGCGTCAGAAGTAATATAAACATAAAAATAACCCGCTGTGGGGCTCTGAAAAGCCTTCTCAGCGGGTTTTCTTCTTATTTAAAGGAAGAATGCGTTGTCCGCTCTGCGGGCGTACATTTCCTCCAGTTCGGTCTTGTGATAGAGGTATCCGGCGTCATCGTAGTACTTGGCCTGCAGCGGACATTTCTTTTCGCAGGCACCGCATTTGATGCAGATACCCGGCACTTTGGACACGTCTTCATGGTCTATGGCACCCATGGGACAGATTTCTGCGCAAAGTCCGCACTGCGTACATTTCTCCATATCGGTCAGCGGCTTCACTTTGCGGATGTCGATGGACACACCGTGACGGTCCCTTGGCTGGTAGTAGCCGCCATGGTTCTGGTCGGCAGGGATGCCGGGAACCTGAACAGGTGCGGCTTCGGTGTGCTGTTTTTCAATTTCGACCAGTTTCGACACGATTCGACCTGCGAAATCGCGGATCTCTTTCAGGTCCTCTTCGTCTGGCCGTCCTGCCCCCAGTTCATAGGAAAAACTGTGTTCGCAGGCACATGCTGCCCCGGCGATGGTATGGAATCCGTTGGCCTCCAGAATATCGCGGAGTTCAATGAGGGAGTTGTCGAAATTCCGGTTGCCGAAGGTAACCACAGGGATAGCCAGTGCACCGTTACCCTTTACGAATTCTTTCAGGTAAGGCAGCATCAGGTTCGGCAGGCGTCCTGCGTAAGTTGGCATACCGAATACCACCAGATCATCTTCACCCAGCTCCGGGAAGTATGTCCGTCCATCCGGACGGGTAAAATCATATACATAAACCTGTTCTTTCAGCCCCAGTTTTTCTGCCAGAGCATCTGTCAGTGCAGAAACCACCTTTTCTGTAGTACCGGTAGGACTGAAGTATATTTTGAAAATCTGATTGATTGTCATGGAAAATCTCCTTTATATCCGCATGTCCGGCAGGCGGCGGTAAATCAGGGCGGCCAGGAAGCCCACCGCGATTCCGCTGAAAAGGCCGGAGAAAAGCAGGATGCTGAAATAGCTCATCAGCCGTACATTTGATACGATCAGGCATGCGGTAATCAGCTGCCCCAGGTTGTGGGCCACACCGCCGGCCATGGATACACCAATCATGCTGAACCAGCCGGTCCGGTACAGAAGATACATGACCGCAATGCTCAGGATGCCGCCGGCAAAGGAATAGAACATGCCGAAGACACCGGAAAACAGCAGGCCCGCGATGACGATTCTTACGCAGTTGATGGTGAAGGCATAGCGGAAGCCCAGCTTATAGATGGCCATGACGATGACCAGGTTGGCGATGCCAAGCTTGATGCCGGGAACGGGAACCGGGATTGGAATCATGGCTTCCACATAGCTGAAGATGAGGGCCAGAGCTGCCAGCATGGCGCTGAGAGCCAGACGGCGGGTTTTGAGACCACGGTCTGCGGTACGGTTAGCCTGTGATGACATCCACGTCACCTCCTTCGTTCTTTGCGGAGCCCTGGATTTCAATCATCACCTTGTTCGGCAGGCAGACGATGGAATCTCTGGTTTCGCTGATGGCACCGGCATTGACACAGACCTGATTCTTACAGGTGGAATATGCCATTGAAACGGTACCGTCTTTTATGGTAATATAATTAATGTGGTCCTCATCCTGTGCCACTTCAATGGTCTGATCCTGGGACAGGCTGTAGGTACCGTAAAGTTCACCGTCCACAGTGACGATTGCTTTGTCGCCGCCGGTGTTGGTGGTGAGAGACCACCAGCTGACCGCCAGGCCAAAGGCCAGAATCAGTATGAATAATACGATATCGGCTTTTTTTATCATAAAATCTCCTCAGAAAGGTAATATACGATGCGAAAATTCATGAAACAGGCAGCGGCTCTGCTGCTTGCCCTAACCTTTATTATACCACAGATGGGCTGTTCCTCCAATGGTCAAAATCAGAATTACACCGGCATTTCCAAAACCGGTTTTTACCTGGATACCATCTGTGCCATCACCGTTTATGGTGTGGATCGGTCAAGCGTCCTGGGACACGAGCTGGCTGCGGCTGCCGATGAGGCGGAACAGACCCGTCTGGTGCACCAGCTGATTACCGATGCGTTTCTGGAATGCGACCGTTACGAAAAATTACTGAGCAAAACCATCGAATCCAGCGAAATATCGCAGATTAACGATGCATCCGGTCAGACCGTAGAAGTCAGCACCGAGACTGCCGAAGTTATCGAAAAGGGTATCTGGTACGGCAAGGTTTCTGATGGCCTCTTTGATATTACCATCGGCAAAGCATCTGCTCTCTGGGACTTCCATGAAGCGGAGGATGTGGCAGGTGATGAGGCTGCGGCAGAGAGCCTGCTGCCCGATGAAGCAGAGCTTGCGGAAGCGGTGAAGCATGTGGACTACCGTCAGGTTGCGGTAAACGGACTGTCTGTAAAGCTGGATGACCCTGACATGGAAATCGACCTGGGCGGCATCGCCAAAGGCTATATCGCTGACCGTGTGACTGAGTTTTTGGAGGAAAACGGCGTGGTGAGTGCCGTAGTGGACCTGGGTGGTAACATTGTGGCAATCGGTGGGAAGACCAGTGGGCTGCTGGTAGAAGAAGCAGCAGAATCCGAGAGTGTATTTAACATTGGAATCAAGGATCCTCAGTCAGAAGGCGGTGAGCTGCTGGCAGTGTTCCCGGTACACGATAAGACAGTTGTGACATCCGGAACGTACGAACGGTTCCTTATTCAGGACGGTGTGAAGTACCACCACATTCTGGATCCGGCTACCGGCTGGCCGATTAATAACGATGTACTCAGCGTGACCATCGTTGCCGACAAGGGCTGTGCCGTGGATGCTGACGGCCTGTCCACCACCTGCCTGGCACTGGGTGTGGAAAAAGGTATGGAACTGATTGAGTCACTGAATTACATGGGTGTGGAAGCGGTGTTTGTGGATGCGGATGGTGAAATCCATAAGACCGAAGGAGCACCGGAACTGACAACGAGTTAAGGCGGAATCGTGCAGGGGATGTCTGGGTCGCCAATAGTGCAAAACGGGAAGTTAGTAGGGGCAGTCACGCACGTTTTAGTCAATGATCCAACACGGGGTTACGGAATATTCATCGAAAATATGCTGGATGCAGCGGGATAAAAA
>JAFYNS010000088.1 GCA_017556505.1 Bacillota bacterium
ATCCCGTTCTTCGTGATGAAGAGGAAATCAGGCAGATGACGGTCAATCACCGGGGGGTAGATATTTTGCAGGGAGTACGGAGCTGGATGAACGGAGCAAATTTTCTGAAAGGATGGCTTTCGAAACTATGCCGCACATGCAGCAGGATGTGGGATTATGTGATTGTAGATGGTGGAAACAGTACAGAATCATCCATGGGGCAGGAAGCTATGGATTTTGCAGGAATGGCTTTTCTGGTACTGACCCAGCAGGAAAAATCCCTGTACCGCTGGAAGATGCGGCGGGAATGGGTGGAAAACAGAATGCAGGCCAAGCCCTGTTTTGTAGTGAATAAGTTTGTGAGAAACGGGGCATTTTATATGGAAAGCCAGCTGCAGAAGATGCTGCCATGCGAAGAAGACCGGCTGAGAACCATACCTTACCTGCCTTACGGATGGCAGGCAGAACTGGAGCAGTGCACTTTGATGAAATACAGGCCGTTTCGGAAAGCGATGGAGAAGATTGCTGTGCTGATTGAAGAAGAGAGGGAGAAGTAAATTGAAACTTCTGAAGGATGAAATGAAAGAAGAGTACGCGCCGTTTTTTCGTGTCTGCAGCATGGTGGAAGATGTATTTGAAGCGGACTGGCGTGATACGGATGAGGCTGCCAGAAGCCGGAAGCTGGAGCGTGAAAAACGTGCAATTATGGGATATGAACGGGAGCGGATTTTTTTCCAGGAGCGGATTCGGGACATCCTGTCTGACCGGGGCTTGCAGAATACGCCTTTTCCTCCATGGTATCGGGATCTGGCTGAAGGTGTTTTTCATGAAGTATATGGTCTGGCCGGATTGGCTCCCTGGGTCTACGATGTCACAGAAGAGTACCGTAATTCTTCCTCTGCAAAACTGATTGGAGACCGGCTTTACTGTCTTATCGATGGGAAATCGGTGCTGCAGCCTCAGCGCATCAGTGCAAAACGCCGGGAACAGCTGAAACGTTCGCTTCTGCTGGCTTCTCCAAGAGAGCGGCTGGAAGAAGGTTTCCATGAAGTATATCTTCATAACGGCATAAGAATTACAATATTCTCCGGAGAGAGAACCAAACCGGAGCAGGATGTTATGGTGTTCCGTAAATACATCCTGCAGAATCTGACTTTTGAGACTCTGGCAGAGCTGGAAACGATCCCGGCAGAAGCAGTGCCTCTGTTCCGTCTTCTGGTGAAAATAGGACTGAACATTTTAATCACCGGCCCGGTACGCTCCGGCAAGACTACGTTTCTGCAGATTTGGCAGCAGGAAGAAGATCCCACGCTGGAAGGTCTTGCGGTTGCCACTGACCCGGAAACTCCGTGGCATGAAATCATGCCGGACGCACCACTGATGCAGCTGATCGCTGATGGGAAAGATCTGGACCGGCTGACCCGCTCTCTCATGAGAGGCGATAATGATTACATACTTCTGGAAGAAATGCGGGATGCCGCAGCTTATCATCTGGCGCTGGAAATCACCGCTACAGGCACCATGCGGAGCAAGGCCGCCATTCATGACGGCAGCAGTGAGAACATTCCATACAAAATGGCTACGGCAGTGCAGGAGCGGTATGGCGGAAATCTTCAAAGCATTATTGCACAGGTCTTTCGAAGTTTCCAGCTGGTGTTCCGCTTTGCACCGGAATATCCGGACCGGAGCCGAAAACGTCTGCAGAGCATTGATGCATACGGGTATGACATGGAAAAGGATGAGGTGTCTGTACACCAGCTGTGCAGATATGACGCCTGGGAGAAACAGTGGCTCTGGAAGGCGGATTTTGCATGGGCAGACGGAATCAGCGGAGTGGATAAAAAGGGAAAGGAGTGGCGCAGAATGGAAGAAATCATCAGACAGCTGGAATTTCGAAATCCACTGAAAGGAAATACGGTAGTATATCCGAGGTACTACCGGCCGGCAGCAAGGGAAGGCGGACCAGAATAATGGAACTGATTTTCTTTATATTACTGACAGCAGGAACTGTCATTCTGAAGATGCCGGAACTGAAGGACTGTATTCATCTGGCGGCACATTATCTGCTGAGCTGGAGGCAGAAGTTTGTCAATGAAGAGGAATGGAAAGAGGGGAATCGGGAGCGTTTCCGAAATCCTGTATCGGAGCATATACGGCGTCTTCTGCAGGTGAGCCTTACCATGGGGACGAAAAAAAGCGTGCAGTTTTTTTATGGTATTTCCGCAGGTCTGGGGGCTGTTGTTTTTCTTCTGACCGTGAGGCGTCTGGCCTTTCTAGGAGCAGTGCTGGCTTGTATTATGGGACTGTTTCTGCCCTATCTTGGGCTGCGGTGCCTGATTCAGGGCAGGCAGGTTGCAGGCTCTCATGAAGGAGAAATCCTGGTGACGGAGATTCTGAACAATTATAAGATTAATTACTGCAATATGGTACGTGCAGTTGAAGTGACCGCCATGACCATGGAAGGAGCACCTTATTCAAGGAAGCTTCTTTTTAATTTGTCCAGAGGACTGAACAGGGTGTCAGGAAGCAGTGAACTGAAACTTCTGCTGGAGGAATTCCGTTTTGCCATGGGAACCTCCTGGGCAGATATTCTGGCGGATGATATTTATCTGGCGTGCCAGTCGGGGATTCGCGTGACGGAATCCTTAAGTGATCTGGCAAAATCCATGGAGCAGGTCCGTAAGATTGAAGAATTCTCCAGACGGGAAAACAGCGAAGCCCGTGCCATTCTGCGGTATCTGATTCCCCTGGGAAGTGTGGTTATGACAGTGGGCGGAATTCATTTTTTCAGTATTACCCCGGGACAGTGGTTTCACTATCAGTTTCAGACAGAAACCGGAATCATCTGGTTTCTCATGTGGCTTCTGACCTGGATAACAGCTGCCGGCGTACATTTGCTTCTGACTAACCGGAAATTCGATTTATAAGGAGGAACTGATGGTCTGGGATACAGCAGGACATATCCTGTATATTACATGCCTTTTATGCCTTGGAGCTGGCATGATGATTCTGCTCCTGAAAAACCATTCTGAAATGGAAATTCGGGTGACTGCTCCGGCAAGACTTCGTGTATTTGCCATGAGGCTGAAGGAAACTGCAGAAGAGCAGAGCCGGTTTGCAGAGGGAATTCGTCAGAAGGTGCATTCAATACGAAGCAGACGGTTTGATATGGAGCTTTATGACAGCAGTCTGCTGCTGAAAAATCTGGCTCTGGCGGACCGTGAGCATGCTTTTTCTGCCGATTATATCTATGAGCGACTGATGGAACATGCCCGCTGGCTGCGACCGGTTTATGCGAGAATGCTGAATCTGTACCGGGGAGGACATGACCAGGAAGCCTTCCAATATCTTGAAGAACAGTGTGGAAGCCGGATCGGAAGAAATTTTGCTATGGTCCTTTCAAAAATTGACCGGATTTCGCCGGATGAACTGGTGGAACAGATGGAAGTATTTCTTGAAATCATGGGTCAGCAGAGGATTACGGCAGAGATGAAGCGGGTGCAGCGGAACAGTCTGATTACAACTATGCTGGCCACTGTTTCCGTATTTGTCATGGTACTGGATTTTGCCGTGGTCATTGTGTTTATGCATACACTGACCATGATGGAAAATATATTTTAATAAAGGAGAGATATATCGTGAAAAATCTTGTAATTATTATAGGTACGGTAATACTGGGAACAATCATTGTAAATACCATGATTCTGGGAGACGGAAACTCATTGAAAACTGCGGCATCGGGAATTGTAGAAAAAGGAAATGCGGCAATTATGGAAAACCTGACATTCGGAACAAGTCCGTCTTAGGAGGAAGTCATGAAAAATCTTGTGATTCTGATGGGTACGATTCTGCTGGGAACGATTATTTTTCAGATGATGACAGGGGATCAGCCGGGAAGCCTGAAATCCGCAGTGTCCGATGTGATGCGTGCTTCCCTCGAACAGTATGCACAGGAAGGGAGAGGAAACTGGTGAAAGATCTGATAACCACGATGGCATCTTTTTTTCTGCTGGCCATTTTTATTCTTCAGTTTGCCGGAAATCAGGTTACCCATATCCGGGTCTTTCAGTCCGGACTGGCAGTAGAATCCTTCCGGGAGACGGTCAAAACTGATGGGTCTGCTGCGGCATCCAATATACAGTGGCTTCAGCAGTCCCTGGCGGAAATCTGTGGATGTACTCCGGAGGATGTTTCTGTGTGCGTACAGAATGACAGTGAGATCATCCCTTATGAAGTATGTTTCCCCCTGCAAAATCTCATCATCATGGGCTCTGTTATGGGGATTGGTCCGGAAGAAAATACGGTATGGCTGACAGAGAAAGGCTGGATTGTAAGTACATATGAAGAACCTGATCATAACACTGGGTCTGATTCTGCTGATGACCCTGGGGATACTCCATGACGGTGACAGTATGCATATAATGAGAACACGGATGAAACTGCACGGAATAGGTGACGAAATGGCAGATGCTGCGGTATCTGTACTGGAAAGAGGCGGCAGCCCCGAAGAAGCGGAAACGTATGCAGAAGAAATTTTGCTGAGAAATTCGGGAAACGGGATGGAATGGAAGCTTGAAATAATGGGAAATACTATTACCGTAAAAGCTCGAACCAGTGAACTGCCTCGGCGCGGAGCGGTTCCGGAACAGCCCATGTATATGGAGTATCAGGCAGAAAGGAGCATTACATCTTAACACTACCTTAGCCCTGAAATAGAAATTGACTCTTGACAAAAACTGTATAAAGATGGTAAAATACTTGGTTGTAAGAGGGAGTAACTGGCACCATTTTTGGTGTGGTATCTTGCGTCAGGCCAACTGGAGATTCTTCCTGAAGAAATGCTCTGGTTCGCTGATATCTTAAACAGTAAGACTTTTACCGTATATTTACCGTATATGGTGGAAGTCTTTTTTTGTTGATTTTCGCCGTACTTTTACAAAGGCCCCAAGGGGCAGGGAAAGGGAGAGAAGAATGCAATTTTATCTGAAAAGTATTGAAGAAACCGTAGAGCAGGTCAATTCCCAGACTGGCGGTCTTTCTGCAGCAGAAGCAGAAGCGCGTCTGGCGGCCAACGGTAAGAACAAGCTGAAGGAAGCCGAAAAGGATTCTCTGTTTAAGAGATTCATGTCTCAGCTGGCTGACCCTATGATTATCATCCTGATTGTGGCAGCACTGATTTCCGGCGTGACTTCCTTCTATTCCGGTGAAGGTTTCACCGATGTAATCATCATTCTGGCAGTAGTTATCATCAATGCTGTACTGGGTGTATACCAGGAAAGCAAGGCGGAAAAGGCCATCGAAGCACTGCAGGAAATGGCTGCGGCAACCAGTAAGGTTCTCCGCGACGGTAAGATGATTTCCGTTAAGAGTGAAGATCTGGTAGTTGGTGACGTTGTTATTCTGGAAGCTGGTGATGCTGTACCGGCTGACGGACGTATCATCGACTGCGCAAGCATGAAGATTGAAGAAGCAGCACTGACCGGTGAAAGTGTACCGGTTGACAAGACTGCTGATACTCTGGCTCTGGATGGTGCGAAAGACGTACCTCTGGGTGACAGAAAGAACATGGTATACATGGGAAGTACTGTTGTATACGGCCGTGGTGCTGCAGTGATCACTGCAACCGGTATGGAAACTGAAATGGGTAAGATCGCAGATGCTCTGGCACAGGCAGAAGAAGGCAAGACTCCTCTGCAGATTAAGCTGGCGCAGCTGTCCAAGATTCTGACCGTTCTGGTTCTGGCAATCTGTGTAATTATTTTCGCAGTAAGCCTGTTCCGGGCAGACTCCATTGACGGTGCAGTTCTGCTGGATACCTTCATGGTAGCTGTATCCCTGGCGGTTGCTGCGATTCCGGAAGGTCTGGTTGCAGTAGTAACTATCGTACTGTCCATGGGTGTAACCAACATGAGCCGCAGAAATGCGATTATCCGTAAACTGACTGCAGTAGAAACTCTGGGCTGTGCACAGATTATCTGTTCCGATAAGACTGGTACTCTGACTCAGAACAAGATGACCGTAGTTGACCATTACGGCGAAGATGAAACTCTGCTGGCAACAGCAATGGCTCTGTGCTGTGACGCAAAGATTGAACCTGGCGATACTCAGGCAACCGGTGAACCTACTGAATGTGCACTGGTAAACTATGCGTACAAGCTGGGTCACGATAAGAATGAAATCGAAGACAGACTGCCAAGAATCGCAGAAGTTCCGTTTGATTCCGGCAGAAAGATGATGACTACTGTTCATGAGGACGGTGAAAAATATGTTCAGTACACAAAGGGTGCACCGGACGAAGTTCTGAAGAAGTGTACTCATATCCTGAAGGGTGGTCAGAAGGTTGAAATTACTGATGCAGACCGTCAGGACATTCTGACTGCAAACAAGGCAATGGCAGACCAGGCTCTGCGTGTACTGATGGCAGCGACTGCAGATCATGCAGAAAAGCCGCAGAATGTATCCGTAGAAGGTCTGGAACATGACCTGTGCTTCATTGGTCTGGTTGGTATGATTGACCCGGTAAGACCGGAAGTAAAGGCTGCAATTGAAGAATGCGGCAGCGCTGGCATCACTCCTGTAATGATTACCGGTGACCATGTTGACACTGCATCCGCAATCGGCCGTGAACTGGGTATCCTGGACGGTACCAAGAGAGCAATCACTGGTGCAATGCTCAATGAAATGAGCGACGAAGAATTCGAATCTCAGATCAGAGAAATCGGTGTATATGCACGTGTACAGCCTGAACATAAGGTAAGAATCGTTACTACCTGGAAGAAGCTGGGCTATGTAACTGCAATGACCGGTGACGGCGTAAAAGACGCACCTTCCATCAAGTCCGCTGACATTGGTGTTGGTATGGGTATTACCGGTACTGACGTATCAAAGAACGTAGCAG
>JAFYNS010000089.1 GCA_017556505.1 Bacillota bacterium
GTCATCATTACTCCGCCAAACATGTCCGCGACATGATTCAGTGCCAGAAAGAACGCTATGGCTGGGAGTTCCTGTTCCTGGGTGCCAATATCGATGCGGTACGGGAAGCCGCAAAGTTTGGCATTGACGAGGCCTGCGCCGTAGACTACCATTGTGACTCTGCAGGTACGGAGCTGAACTATGAAGTTTTAAGTGCCGCCGTGAGCCAGGTTCGCAGCAGCAGTGCAGGTAAGAAGCTGGACAGAAGCTGGAAAGCAAGAATTGAAGAGGATTATGCGGAGAGAAAATAGGGGGGAGAAATATTATGAACAAAGAAGCAGGAATTCGGTATCCGTTTACCAAACAGATTATGTTTGCAAAGGTCATGGAAGATCCGGAGCTTTGCCGGGAATTTATTCAGAGACTGTTTGACGGGAGAAAAGTAAAAGATATCGTGGTACGGGAAGTGGGAACCGTAACTACAGAAGCAACCGTGATTCCGGGTGTCTATTCGAAATATGTCCGCCTGGATGTATTGTTTGAAGATGATTTCTGTTGGTACAATATTGAGCTGCAGGCAGCTTACCAGGAAGAACTGCCGCAGAGAGGGCGATACTATTCAGCAGTTCTGGATGCTACCCATCTGGAATCAGGGAAACCATACAGTGATCTGAAACCCAGCTATGTAATATTCCTCTGTCTGTTCGATTATTATGAAATGAATGAAGCCATATACACCTTTGAAAGATTTGACAGAAAAAACTGCTTGCCTTGCAGGGATGGCTCGTATATTATAATAATAAATACGAAATGTCCTGAGGAAAAGGTACCGGAAGGTCTGCGTCCATTATTCCATTACATAAATACCCAGGAAGTGGACCCGTTGGATTCGTTTGTACAGACGATTCATGACCGTGTTCTGCTGTACCAGGGCGACAAGGAGGTGGCATTCAACATGACACTGGAAGAGGAATATTTAAAAGAAATCACGAAAGCGAAGCGAAAAGGTCACGAGGATGGTCTGAAAGCCGGTCTGGAGGAAGGCCGTGAGAAAGGACTGGCAGAAGGCCGCGAAAAAGGACTGACAGAAGGCCGTGAGAAAGGACTGGCAGAAGGCCGTGAGAAAGGACTGGCAGAAGGCCGCGAGAAAGGACTGGCAGAAGGCCGCGAAAAAGGTGCTGCAGATATGCAGGAACGGCTGAACCAGCTGAATCTTCGCCTGATGGAGCTTGGCAGACTGGAAGAACTTCAGAAGTCTTTCACAGATGCGGTGCTTCAGCGGCAGCTCCTTGAGGAGTTTGAAATCTGATTTTAAATATTGAAAAGGCACACGCAGCCCCTGTCCTTACTATAGGACAGGGGTTTTCTGCATCATAGAAGTGTGATATACTTGAGAAAAAGAGGGAAAGGAGGCAGCGTATGGCGTACAGCGAACTCATAAAGAACTTCAATCACATTCGGGAGTACATGAAGGAATTCTATGTGTATGGTTTTAAGAGCCGGGACGAATTCAAGAGGAAGAGCGGCCGGTCTTATGACGACGAGCGCAGAAGAATCGAAAGCTGGCTGGGCGACTATATGCAGTTCCGGCAGACCGCATCCGGAAAAAACATGTTCCTTTCCATCGACAGCCGCACCACCCGTCACAACCCACTTTATAAGGGCTGGAAGACGAAGAGTTTTACCGACGGCGAAATTACGCTCCATTTCATGCTCTTTGATATTCTGCATTCGGAAGATGTCAGCCTGACTCTGGCTGAAATTACCGGCAAAATCGATGAGATGCTGGCGGGCTTCGAAGAGCCGCGGCATTTCGACGAATCTACGGTGCGTAAGAAACTGAAGCAGTACGAGAAAGAAGGCCTGGTTCTCATGGAAAAGCAGGGCAGAACGGTGCGTTACCGGAGGGCAGCGGACCTGAATCTTCCTGAACCTGATTTTCTGGACTTCTTCTCTGAAGCAGCGCCATGCGGCGTAATCGGATCCTATCTTCTGGACCGGGAAGAAGGGGCGGGAAGTCATTTTGCCTTCAAGCACCACTACATAACCGGTGCCATGGACAGCGAGATCCTTTATCAGCTCTTTCAGGCCATGCAGGAAAAACGGGCCGTTGAAATCGACAATCACGCGGCAAAACATACCCTCGTGCCTCTTAAGATTTTTATCAGTGTGCAGAGCGGCAGGCAGTATCTCATTGGCTATGTGCCGGAGAGAAACCGGATGCGGTCTTTCCGTACGGACAACATCGTATCCGTGGAGATGGGTGAGACTTGCGGAGATTTTGATATGCTGCGGGGAAGGCTTCAGGGCATGCAGAAACACATGTGGGGTGTCAGCATGCAGAGTGCTTCCGGAAGCCGCACGGAACATATTGAGTTTACTGTACATTATGACGATGACGAGCAGCACATTCACCGCCGCCTGGAACGTGAAAAGCGCTGCGGCAGCGTAGAAAGACTTGATGAAAACACCAGCAGATTTTCTGCTGAGGTTTATGATGCCAGCGAACTGGTTCCGTGGATTCGGACATTTATCTGCAGAATCACCAATCTGCAGTGTTCCAATAAAGAACTGGAAAAGCAGTTTCAGGATGATCTGAAGGCAATGTATGCCCTGTACGGTCTGGAAGGTGGTGAGGGATTATGATTTTCAGTGAACTTTACGGTGCCTACTACAAAGTCGTGGCGAAAATCATCGATTCCGCCACCTGTCATCCTCTGGAAAAGGGGGAACTTTACGAAATTATACAGGAGCATGCTTTTGGGGAAAGTGTGCTGGCCATCGAAAAGGCAGTTGCAGAAGAAAAGTGGCAGCTGATTCATAAGGACGGTACCACACCGCTGACCCATAAGGCGAGCCTGCCTGTGACCAAACTGCAGAAGCGGTGGCTGAAGGCTATTTCACTGGATCCGCGAATGAAGCTTTTCGGTGTGGAGTTTCCGGAGCTTGAAGGTGTGGAGCCGCTTTTTACGGCGGAAGATTATGTCATCTTCGATAAGTACGGTGACGGTGACCCTTACGAAGATCCGGAATACGTGGAGCATTTCCGGGTGATTCTGTCTGCCATTAAGGACAGAAAACCTCTTGAAATTTCCATGAAGAACAGAACCGGCGGGATCCTTCATTTCGTGGTGATGCCGGAGTATCTGGAATATTCGGAAAAAGATGATAAGTTCCGTCTCATGGGTTCCGGCAGAAAGTATGCCGATACGGTGAAC
>JAFYNS010000090.1 GCA_017556505.1 Bacillota bacterium
ATTTTAAATTTCTTTATGGCATCTTCATAATCATCATCGAAAACAATTGCATCTGTTGCCTCTTCACGAATCTGCTCCAAATCGAATAATCTCATAAGTTTGCCTCCTGCTCCGTTTCCCTGCGTTTTCCTTTTTATTGTACCACAAAAACACGCTGCAGTCTCCTGCAGCGTTCCAGCTTTCCCTTATATTTTCAATACCCTGCCTTCAATGTCTTAGCTAAAATCTTTCCATACACACTGGCCGTATTTCTTACATCGTCGATATGATTCCGGTTATTTCCGAATTCCAGCAGCAGATACCGGTCCGACAATCCCTGGTTGTAAGCGTAACCACGCTCCAGCACAGACCCTGTGAATCCGCTGAACTCTTCCGAAGCAGTTTTATTCAGAGCCTTCACAAATTTCAGATTATTCTTGTAAGTGGGTACCGCTGTGCTGACCACGTACATATACTTGCCGCAGGTTTTGCCGCCAATGGAAACAGTAGGTGCCGCTGCCTCAGAAGCAATGGCATCCCGGTGCAGGTCGATAACACACTCAATGGTCGGGTACTTGTCGAGCAGAGCCTGAATGGTATCGTAAGACCTGCTGTAGGAACTGCTGTAGGATGGATTATCATGAAGTGTCTCATCATGAACCACTGCGATGCCCTCCGCTTCCAGACTTTTGGCCAGGACCTCTCCCACATCGCGGACAGAGTTTTCTTTCGATGTGGAATGATAGTTGCCGGCAGTGGCCGGCAGGTAAGTCTCTGTGGCGTGGGTATGAACGATGAGGACTGCCGGGTCATCCCCGAAGACCACCTGTTCCGGCCGGTCCTTTGAATCACGTACAGACGTGACTTCCGGTTCTGCAGAGTCATCCGATTCTGCAGGCTTCTGCTGACTTTCATTATCTCTGGAATCACTGACCCCATCCGTAATCCCCGGGTAGACTGCATTGAGACTCATGACGGCCAGATCCTCCGCTGTCAGAGTGAAATCCAAAGCAGAGGGATTTTGCGAAGCAGGCCCAAGCTGCGGCAGAACTATGGCAAACAGCAGTGTACTGGCAGCATAAACCACCAGCATCATGCCGAAAAGTTTTTTTCTCATAAGTCACCTCCCTTCAGGAGTATATGCCGGGATGGAGGGTAATATTTATACCGTCCGCAATGATTTCCGCAAACTCCTTTATGATTTCGTCAATGTCGGTGGACGTGACAATCATATCCATCTCCTTCCTGGCAAAATAACCTTCGGCTTCTGCTTCCATCCATCCGGGGATTTCAGCTGCTGCATCCAGAATCAGGGTTCTGGAATCGATGACGGTCGGCACACCGATGGAAATGACACGGCACCCCAGTGTTTCCTCATCGATGGATTTTCGGCGGTTTCCCATGCCGGCGCCGGGAGAGATTCCCGTATCGCTGACCTGAATGGTAGTGCTGATGCGGCTGATGTCCTTCGCGGCCAGGGAATCGATGATAATGACTGCCTCCGGTTTTACCAGGCTGACAACCTTTTCGATAACTTCTGCGGTCTCCATGCCGGTGACACCGGTAACGGAAGGATTGAAGCCGCTCACATTGCCCATTTCATCATCACCATCGCAGTCGTAGATTTTGAAAAGATGGCTCGTTATTTTCACCTTATCCACCGTATGGGGTCCCAGGCTGTCCGGTGTCACCTTTTCATTTCCAAGACCTACAACCAGTACCTTCAGATAATAATGAAAAGGAACCAGCTCCTTCAGGACACCGGCCAGAGCACGGGCTGCACGCTTTCGTATATCATCCTTCTGCTCCAGGATGCCGCGAACTTCAATCGAGATATAGTTGCCCTTCGGTTTACCGAAAGAACGTACCCCTGCCTCATCGGTAATGCGGATATGGGTGACGGAAATATCCTGGTCCAGCTGCCTGGATTTCCGTATAAATCCGGTAAGTTTTTCTCTTTTTTCCAGTATTTCCTGGGTTTCCACGGCCAAATCTGTTCTGTAATTGATCATTTTATCCTCCTGACTTTATTTTTTTAATTTTCTTAGGCATTTTCTTTATTTTTCCTTGCAATTTCAACGTTATTCATATATAATTCATATTGCGAATTTATGTCCCGGAACTTAGTCTGGGACTAGCTAAAAAATTAAGAATAGTGGGGTAAATTAAACATGGCAAACATTAAATCCGCAAAGAAGAGAATCAGAGTAATCGACAAGAAGACTGCTAGAAACAGAAGAGTTAAGGGTCACCTGAAGGCTGTTCTGAAGAACTTTGAAGCAGCACTGGCAGAAGGCAACTTCGAAGCAGCTGAAGAAAAGTTAAGACTGGCAGAAAAGAAGCTGAAGCAGGCAGCAGCTAAGAAGACAATTTCCAAGCAGGCTGCATCCAGAAAGACTTCCAGATTAACTAAAAGATTCAACGCAGCTAAGGCTGCAAAGTAAGTCTCACCCGTCCCCACCCGTGCATAAGTTAAATGCACAGTATGAGCAATCATCGAAAAACCATGGATGTGTCTCCCATGGTTTTTTTCTATCCAAAATCAATTATTTATCATATTATTCGCCATTGAAAGGCAGGGAGGCTCCACGTGTTATTCTTCAGAAAGAATAAGAAAACCCAGGAAGAGGTAAAAAACATCACAATCGAAACCGCACCGGAAGTACCGGCTAAAACTCCGGAAGAGCTGAAAGCGGAAAAAGCAGCAGCAAAAGCAGCCGCTAAAGAGAAGGCCATTGCAGCATACCGCGAAAAGCGCGACCTGACCGTAGCAAAATTCTTTGAAATTACAGAAATGGAACTGCCTCAGCATCTGCAGCATCTGGCAGACCGCAGTGTGGAAAACATCACAGCAGACGTACGCCGTCTAACAGAAAACGACATCTACTTCTACTGGAACATGTCCGTCATTGACCGTGACACCGCAACAGATTTGGAAACTCCACTGGACCGTTCCATCGAAAAGAAGCCGATGCTGATCATCACCGATGAGCCTTGCGATTATCCGGATACACTTCAGATTGTCAGTGACCGTCCGGAACACGATGCGGTCCGTGACATTTACCTGAAGGCGCTGCATTATATCCGCAGCATTCACAGAGCGAAAGTAATTGCTGTAACCGGTTCCATCGGAAAGACTTCCACCAAAGAAATGATTGAGTCCGTAATCCGTCAGCATTACCGCAATCCTCTGGTTTCCAAGGGAAATAACAACTCCTTCTTCTCCATCAGCAGAAACATTCAGGAACTGAAGCGTCCGACCAATGTATATCTGCAGGAAGTAGGGGCATTCTCCCCTCGTACCATCGAAATGTCTGCACGTCAGCTGGACTGCAATATGGTTGTATATACTAACATCAGCACACCGCACCGCGACCAGTACGGTTCTGTGGAAAACACCCTGAAGGATAAGGCATCCCTTTCCGACTACGGTAAGGATGACGGCATTGCATTCGTAAACTATGACGATCCGATGCTGATGGCATACCCGTTCCGTCAGAAGAAAGTAACATACAGCCTGAAAAACCCTGAGGCAATGTATTTTGCAAAGGATATCGAAGTGTCCGACGATGGCTACACCTTCAAAATCGTAACTCGCGGCGAAGACGGCACCTTGACTGAAACAGAAGCAGAAGTACACGTACTGGGCGAACACAACGTGCTTAATGCAGTGGTCGCATGGGCTGTGGGCCAGGCTCTGAAACTGGATGAAGAAGAAATTCTGGACGGTATCGATGCTTACCGCCCTTCCGGCATGCGTCAGAACCTGATCGAAGCAAACGGTTACCGCGTATATGCCGACTGCTATAACTCCAACCAGGTTGCCATCGAAAACACTCTGACTGCCATGGACCATATGACTCTGCCGGAAGGCGGACGCCGCATCGCAGTTCTGGGTGACGTACTCAGCCTGGGTGACATCAGTGAACAGATTCACCGTGAAATCGGACGTACCATTAAGAATCATAAGGTGGACAAGCTGATCTGTTACGCTAATCACATGCGCTATGCCTGCGAAGAAGCACAGAAAGACGGCGTAGATGCAGTTTTCTTCAGCGATCAGCAGCGTCCTGAAATGGAAGAAGAAATCCGCCGCATTCTCCGTCCGGAAGACGTAATCCTCTTTAAGGCATCCCACGTGGTAAACCTGGGTTCCACCATGGACCGGCTCTTTGGTACCGATGCCAACGAAAGTATCTCCATCGGCCACCGTCAGTTCCGTCTGGTGGAAGAAGGCGGATTCGAATTCTATGCCTTCGCAGACGGCGCATCGGTAAAGACCTGCCTGTCTGAAGAAGAGTCTGTAGTAATTCCGACCCATATTACTGCTGAAGTCCGCGATGAGTACCTGGACTTCCAGGACCTGCCTGGTACCGAAGTGCGTACTCTGAAGGTTGAAAAAATCGGCAAGACTGCGTTCCGTAACAAAGCTCATGTACGTCACGTAGAGCTGCCGTCCACACTGGTGCGCATCCGTGACGGTGCATTCCGTGGCTGCGGTATCGAAGAAATCAGAATTCCGGAAGGAACCATTTCCATCGGCCGTGAAGCCTTCGCACACTGCGAAAACCTGAAGCAGGTTATCATTCCTGACTCTGTAAAGGACTTCGGCAGTGCCCTGCTGAAGGATTCTCCTCAGGCAGTGATTGTCTGCCGCGAAGGTTCTGCAGCAGAAACTTATGCAAAGGAACACGAATACACAGTAGAATATATGTAAACAGCAGAAGAGCGGTTCACTTCACAGTGACCGCTCTTATTTTATTTCCCTTATTCGATTTTTCCTTCCATATAGTCCAGGAGCTTTTCCACATCATCCGTAATGAAGTAAAGTTTCAGGCAGTCTTCATGCATGAAACCTTTCGCTGCAGTGTCTTCCAGCAGTTTTGCCAGGTCGTCGAAGTATCCGCCTGCATTGAGAATACCAATTGGCTTTTCGTGGCGTCCCAGCTGCTTCAGGGTCAAAATCTCAAAGAACTCCTCATAGGTACCGATACCGCCCGGCGTCATGATGAAACCATCTGAGCGCTGCTCCATGATTTCCTTTCTTTGCCGCATGGTTTCCGTAAAAATCATTTCACTGCAGTTTTCGTAGAGGACTCCAGGCTGGTCGAAAAATCTGGGAGCTACCCCAATGCTTCGGCCTCCCTTTTCCGCCACGCCGCGGACAGCCGCACCCATCATACCGGTGGCACCTGCCCCGAATACCAGTCCGTGGCCCCGCTCTGCCATCTCCCTGCCCAATGCAGTTCCCGCATCCAGATAAACAGGGTCAATCCGATCACTGCTGGCACCATACACACATAAATTCATATAAGTTCTCCCTTACTTCTTCATTTTTTCGATGAGCTTACGGTAAATATGCTCCACAAACCACGGCTCCTTCGAAGCCCTCTGCACATCTTCCACAGCAAACCAGGCCACATCCGTATTTTCCTCTTCATTGACCTTCAGCACCGCTTCCTCTGAAGCTTCCAGCAGATAGGTCACGTTGTAATGGAGGTGAGACGGCACCCACTTCCCCTTCTTCACATGGCCGCTTACCGGCAAAACTTCCAGACTCAGAACTTCACGGCACACCGGACGGACTTCATCTGCCCCAAGCCCTGCTTCCTCACGAGCCTCTTTCACTGCCACACTGACCAGATCGGTGCATCCGTCTGCATGGCCTCCCAGCCAGGCCCAGGAATCATAAAGTTTATGATATGCCATAAGTACCTTCGTATGCTCAGGATTTACAACCCAGGCAGACACCGTCATATGCCCCGCCAGATTGGTCCGGTGAAAAGCATCCTGGTGATTCTGCAGAAACTCCAGGATCATCTCTTTCTCTGCAGTTTCCTTCTCATCCCATGGTTCATATTTTATTATATCGTCCATTAACGATTTCATGCATTTTTCCTCCGTCAGACCGGTTCTTACTTTCCGGATGCCGCTTCCACCGCATCCATGAATGCCGCACGCATACCGGCTCTTTCCAGAGCCACAACACCACGGATAGTTGTTCCGCCAGGGGAGCATACTGCGTCCTTCATCACGCCAGGATGCTGACCGGTTTCCAGCATCAGTTTACCGGTGCCCACCACCATCTGTGCAGCCAGCTTATAGGAGTCTGCACGCTGTACACCCAGCTTTACCGCAGCATCAGCCATTGCTTCCAGCATCATCGCCGCAAAAGCAGGGCCGCAGCCGGAAACTGCAGAACCGGCGCCAATCAGGTGTGCCGGCATGGTAACCACGGTACCGCAGGCACTGAGCAGGTCCTCCAGCCACTGTGCTTCTTCTGCAGTCAGAGTGTTATCCTTTTCTACGATAAATACACCCTCACATACCTGAGCAGGAGTATTCGGCAGGATATACTGCACTCGGGTGGACGGATCCACCAGAGGTGCGTATTTTGCCAGGTCCCAGGTGATGGCTACAGACAGCAGAACCTTACCAGCCAGCAGGTCGCGGACCACACCCTTGGAAGTCTGCTGCGCCAGCACATTTTCAATCTGATAAGGCTTGCAGGCCATAAGAATTACATCATAATCGTCAATTAACGATTCGATGTCCGCATAAGACTTGAAGCCCACTTCTGCTGCATTCTTCATCAGCTTCTCCTGGTTCGGCGCAAAAGCCCCCATATCATCTCCGCTCATCTTGCCGGAGCGGATGAAGCCCAGTGCCATGGCTTTGGCCATGTTCCCCATACCGATAAAACCAATCTTCTTCATTCTGCAAACCTCCTTATTTCAGTTCCAGTTCCACCGGACAGTGGTCGGAACCAAACACATCCGTATGAATTTTGGCGCCGGCCAGACGGTCACGCATGCCCTCAGACGCCACAAAATAGTCAATTCTCCATCCCGCATTCTTTTCACGTGCTTTGAAGCGGTAGGACCACCAGGAATAGATACCCTCCTGATCCGGATAGAAGTGACGGAAGGTATCGATGAAACCTGCATCCAGCAGCTCCGTCATCTTACCTCTTTCTTCGTCAGTGAAGCCGGCATTCTTCCGGTTGGTCTTCGGATTCTTCAGGTCGATTTCCTTATGAGCCACGTTCATGTCCCCCGCTGCCACCACCGGCTTATGCTCCGCCAGCTTACACAGGTGTGCA